>JAGAYB010000284.1 GCA_017940705.1 Selenomonas sp.
GGACGTGCAGAAGCTATACATGAAGGGATGCAGAATGTTGTGGCTACGGTGAGAGACCTTAATCTTGATAAGGATGTAGCTGTTCAGCAACTGATAAAGAGGTACCCGTTGTCGCAGAATGATGCAGTAGAATTTGTAAATAGCAACTGGTAAATTGCGAATGGTCGTACAGTAAAGGCTGTGCGGCCTTTTTTATTGTCAGAAAGACCGTGATTATACTAAAAATTAATTGCATACTATGAATGTGATAATAAAGATATGACACCAATAAAGGCGCTGTGGATAAAATGCTTTCGCATTTCATCACAGCGCCTTCGCGTAATGTATGTAGAAGGCAAATGCCTTCATGTATACATTCTGTGTGTGTCGTTGGTGGAGACGAAGGGGATTGAACCCTCGACCCCCAGATTGCGAACCTGGTGCTCTCCCAGCTGAGCTACGTCCCCGTATGTTGTTCGTAAACGAACTATCCCTAGTATACCGCGTTTTGTATTGATTTACAAGTTTGATTAAGGAAAAGATACTTTTTTTCGTTTTGAAATTTTGCTCAGAAATGATTTTTCGTAGCAGGAGAAAGCTGGCAGGGTGGCGAAGAGAGTACACAGTAGACCTATGGAATATGGGTAAGATTAGTCCTATTTATCAAAGAATATCCTTGCTCTATTGCTAGAGAAAATAAAAAATATTTATAGCGAATCTTTGTAACTATAGATATAGCATTTTGTATTTTTTCAGCGTATAATAAAGGGAGCCGCTAATAGATATTTTTTATGATGTCACCTGCGAGCCGGTGATGAAAGTCTATGGCAATAAATCTTCAAGGATAACATGAGGAGGTAAAAAAGTGGACAAACGGGAGAGTATGTGGGATTTATATCTCAGAAAAGGCATGAGCCGCCGCAGCTTTGTGAAAAGCTGTGTTGCGCTGACGTCCCTGATGGGGCTCAGCACGGACCAGGTGTCCAAAGTGGTGGAAGCTGCCGAAAAGAAGCCTTTGCCGGTAGTGGTCTGGATTCATGGACATGAATGCACGGGTTGCGATGAGTCCTTTATCCGTTCCGGTGCGCCGCTTGCATCGGATTTGGTACTGAGCCAGATTGCGCTGGAGTATGACCATCTGTTAAGTGCCGCTAGTGGCGAGCCTTTCGAGGCACATTTGGAAGAAACTATCAACAAGTACAAGGGGCAGTACATTCTCTGTGTAGAAGGTGCTGTATGCACAAAGGACAACGGTATTTACTGCATGTCCGGCGGCAAGCCCTTTATTCAGACTTTGCAGCATGCTGCCCATAATGCTGCCGCTGTTATCGCTTATGGTTCCTGCGCAGTATCCGGCGGTATTCAGGCTGCAAAACCGAACCCGACTGGTTCTTCGGGCATTGCCCATTTCGCAGGCAGAACGCCGGTCATCAATGTGCCGGGCTGTCCGCCGATTCCTGAGGTTATGACGGGCGTGGTAATGCACGTTGCTCTCTTTGGTACGGTTCCTCCTCTTGATAATGAAGGCCGTCCGAAACAGTTCTATGGCAATCGTATTCATGATACCTGTTATCGCCGTCCCTTCTTTGATGCCGGGATGTTTGCCGAACGCTTTGACGATGAAGGCGCAAAGGCAGGCTGGTGTCTTTATAAGCTGGGCTGCCGCGGTCCCGAGACATACAACTCCTGCGGCAATCTGCGCTGGTTCCAGGGCATGAGTTATCCGATTCAGTCCGGCGCTCCCTGCATTGGCTGCTCCAATGCGCATTTCTGGGACGAGGATCCCATGACCACCCGTATGCCGGAGTATGGTCCTTTGGGGAACGTGGATAAAATCGGTGCCGGCCTGGCAGTAGCCACGGCAGCCGGTGTGGCTGTTCATGGCGCGATGAGCGTTGTGCAGAAGCAGAAACGCGAAGCGGAAGAAAAGAAATAAGGGAGCAGGTGAATAAATGAAACATGTAGTAGTAGATCCGGTAACTCGTATCGAAGGTCATCTTCGTGTAGAGGTACAGGTTGATGAAGCATCGGGGAAAGTCACAGACGCTGTTTCCTCCGGTACCGCTTGGCGCGGCTTGGAACTGGTCATGAAAGACCGTGACCCCCGTGATGCCTGGGCTTATATTCAGCGTATCTGCGGCGTTTGTACCACGGCACATGCAGTGGCTTCTGTCCGTGCAGTAGAGGATGCACTGGGCATCACCATTCCGAAGAATGCCAACTATATCCGCAACATCATGGCAGCAACCCTGACGGTGCAGGATCATATCGTGCATTTCTATCATCTTCATGCGCTGGACTGGGTCAGCCCGGTAGAGGCTCTGGCTGCTGATGCCATTGCTACGGCCAATCTCCAGAACACGGTGCTGAATGCTTATAAGCTGCCTTTCCGTGCCCCGGAAACTTCCAATACGGAAGCCTATGAGCATGATTTCCCGGCAGCTACGCCGCAGTATTTTGAACAGATTAAGGGCAAGGTAAAGGCCATCGTGGAAAGCGGTCAGCTGGGTATCTTCTCTGCCAACTGGTGGGATCATCCCGACTACAAACTGCTGCCGCCGGAAGTACATCTGCTGGCCGTGGCTCATTATCTGGAAATGCTGGACAAGCAGCGTGAGCTGGTTACGCCGCATGTTATCTTCGGCGGCAAGAACCCGCATCCGCATTATGTTGTTGGCGGTATGCCCTGCTCCATTTCGCTGGAAGACGGCAATGCACCTGTAAATACGGCAAGACTTGAAATCGTGGACAGAGCTATCAACATGGGCAGAACGCTGGTAAACAACTACTATCTGCCTGACCTGCTGGCTATCGGCGCTGCTTACGTAAAAGCCGGCCGTGTTGATGGCGGCGGTATGGCTAAGACCTGCGTGCTGGGTTATGGCGCATATCCGATTGAAAACTACACGGGTACCAGTGACGGCGGTTTCTTCAAGAATCTGCTCATCCGTTGCAACGGTGTTGTCGAAGACTTTGGCAAGGGGCTGGCTGCGGCTAAGGTTTCGGAGGTAACAGCAGAAGATGTTACGACGGAAAATATTACGGAAAGCGTTGACCACGCTTGGTATGAGTATCCTGCCGGGAAGAAAGACCTTCATCCTTGGGAAGGCGTTACTGCGCCTAAGTTCACCGGTCCTAAAGAGGGCACGGCGACGGATTGGAAGGCGCTCAATGAAACAGGCAAATATTCCTGGCTGAAAACGCCGAAATGGAAAGGCAAACTCTGTGAAGTCGGGCCGCTGGCCCGCTATATCATCATCTACACCAAGGCCAAGAAGGGCATGCTGCCGGATATGACCTGGGCTGAAAAGATGATGATGGATCAGCTTGATGCTGTTTCCAAGGTGCTGGGGCTTGCTCCGGAAGTATGGCTGCCCACGATGGTAGGCCGCACGGCTGCCCGTGCTCTGGACTGCCAGCTGGCTGCTGAAATCAACAAGTTCTTCTTTGACAAGCTCATTGCCAACCTGAAGACCGGTGATACCAAGGTGGCCAATTCCGATAAGTGGGATCCCAAGACCTGGCCGAAGGAATGCAAGGGCGTTGGCCTTTATGAAGCACCGCGCGGCGCGCTTTCTCATTACATTTCCATCAAGGATGGCAAGACGGACAATTACCAGTGCATCGTGCCGACAACTTGGAATGCCTGCCCGCGTGATGATAATGCCGGTAATGGCGCTTATGAAATGGCTATGAAGGATACGCAGGTGAAGATTGCCGACAAGCCGCTGGAAATCGTCAAGGTTATCCGCTCCTTTGACCCCTGCATGGCTTGTGCAACGCACATGTTCAATGCCAAAGGCGAAAAGATTAACGTCATTACCACGGATCCGTATTCCGGCACGCGTGTAGACAAGTAATCTGCAGAAAGGAAAAAGCTATGAAAGAAGTAGTTCGCAGGGAATATTACCTGTTTAGTCCTTGGCTGCGGATCTTTCATTGGATTATGGTGGTATCTATCTGTGTACTGTTTACGACAGGCCTGATGATTACCAGTCCATGGATTATCCATTCCTCAGAGCCGACTTTTTCCGGCATGACTTTGGACAATATCCGCAATATCCATTTTCTGGCAGCCTATCTGTTCTGTGCCTCCTTTATCATGAGGATTTACGGCTTTATCACCAATCCCGGTGACCGTCTGTTCCCCCATGTCTGGAAGGGGTACTTCTACAGAAATACCGTAGATGTGGCGCTCCATTATATGTTCCTGAAATCGGAGCATGCGTCCTATCTGCGCAACCCTCTTGCCCGTTGCTCATACGCTTTTCTGTATGTGCTGGTATTTATCGAAATCCTTACGGGGTTCGGTATTTACTATATGACTGACCCCTCCGGTATTGGCGGCACTCTCTTTGGCTGGGTAATTACGGTTCTGGGCGGCGAAATGATGGCTCATCTGGTACATCATTATGTGGCCTGGGGCATCATCCTCTTTGCTATCGGCCATCTTTACATGGTTGTCCGTGCAGAGTTTATGGAGGGTGAAAGTGAAGTATCGTCGATGTTCTCCGGCAGCAAGATTTTGGCGCATGAGCCAAGAGATGCCGGCCATTTGGATGGTACGTTGAAGTAAGAATTTGTTGCTGGCCACTGGGTAATTGTACTAGCGGTTTTGTCTTGTTGTTGAAGAGAAGGAGGCTTTGCCCATGTGTAAGGAATGTGGCTGCGGACATGAAGGCGGCAACACCCGTTTGCAGTTTACTGTGCATGGATATACTGAGGAGATTGCTCAGGAAGTGGAGAAGGAGCTTTTGGGGATGCCCGGGGTTCTGTATGTTCACATCCATGCGCATGATGGTGAGACAACGGTGGATTATAATCCCGAGAAGACCAAGCTTGGTGATATATTGCAGCACCTGAATGCCCGTGGTTTGGATGCGATACTGTAATCGCAAGTAAAGTAGGAAACGCCTTCCCTGCCCTTATTAGTGTTGGCGGGGAAGGCGTTTTCATTATGTATCTGCCGGGGGAACGCTCCCAAAAGATGCACGATTAAAA
>JAGAYB010000285.1 GCA_017940705.1 Selenomonas sp.
ATGTGAGAAGAAAAAGATAATGAAGGTCATACCCAAATTGGAAGAAAAGAAAGGCTCAAAAGGACTTTTCCGAGAAATTCAGAAATTTGCTACTGTGGATGCCTTCATATCGGAAATGAAATATGAACCACACGGAGAAAAAGACGTAATCCTTATTACTGGCATAGGCAGCGCCTTCCCTTTTATGCGTATTCATAAATTGCTCAATGCCATACAGCCCTATTTTTCCAACATGCCTATTTTTGTCCTTTATCCGGGAGAATATGATGGGCATGAACTGCGGCTTTTCAACTGCCTAAAGGCAAATCCCTACTATCGTGCATTCAATATCAAATAATCAGAGAGGATAGCAAGGCATGGAAATAAGAAATATCTTTGAGAAAAACATCAACCGTCCTATAAATGGAGTTATTAAAGTTGACCAGAAGGACAACGATGTAATTGAACAGGAATTAGATGAGTATGTCATAACTGATGAACTCCGTAAACATTTCAAGGCGTTCTTCAAATATTATTGCCAAGCATATGATAATCCTACGGCGGATATGGGCGTATGGATTTCGGGGTTCTTCGGCAGTGGTAAATCTCACTTTCTGAAAATGCTGTCCTATTTGCTTTCGGATATGGAAGTCAATGGCAAACGCACCTCTCAGCGTTTTATCGAAAAGCTCAAAGATATGCCTGAGCTTCAGGAGGAAATAAAGAAATCGGCTACGGGGAATACCGATGCCATTCTCTTTAACATTGATATCGAAGGCCCCAGTGACAAGACGAAAACGGCAGTGCTGCGTGTTTTTGCCAAGATGTTCTACAATCATCTTGGCTTTTATGGTGAAGACCTAAAGACTGCCCGTTTAGAGCAATTTGTCAGCCAGCAGGGCAAATGGGAAGAATTCCAAGAAGTATTTGCCGAGGTACATGGTGACAGCTGGAAGGAATCCAGAGATGTATTCGGCTTCCTTGAAGATGATATTATCGTGGTATTAGGCCGTGTACTGGGCATGAGTGAACAGTCTGCTCGTGATTGGTTCAACGGTACGGAAAAAGCAGAAATCAGCATTGCCCAGCTGGTGCGTGAAATCAAGGCCTATGTGGACACCAAGCCGGACAACTATCGTCTGCTCTTTATGATGGACGAGGTTGGACAGTATATCGGTACCGATACAGACATGCTCTTAAACTTCCAGTCCCTCACAGAAAAGTTGGGGTCGGAATGCGGCGGCAAGGTATGGGTTATTGCCACTGGACAGGAAGCTCTGGATGAAGTGGTCAAGGTACGTCAGGACGAATTCTCACGCATCATGGCACGTTTCAAGACACGTCTGTCCCTTACTTCTTCTTCGGTTGATGAAGTAATCCAGCGGCGCATACTTGCCAAAAATGATGAAGGTAAGGCTGCCCTCTCCAAGACATATCAAGAGACACAGGCATCACTGGATAATCTTTTCTTGTTCAAGAATGCAACTGCTAATTTGCAGGGCTTCAAAACGGAAGCAGATTTTGCAGCAAATTATCCCTTTGTCCCCTATCAGTTTGTTTTGTTACAGAAGGTATTCTACGAGGTTCGCAAACACGGCAATACCGGTAAGCACCTGGCAGGTGGTGAGCGTTCCATGCTCTCCAGTTTCCAAGAGGCTGCTATACAGATACAAACAAAGGACGAATATGCACTTGCTCCCTTCTACCGCTTTTATGACACCATGAGAGGCTTTCTGGACAGCTCCATCAATCGTGTCATTGACAGCTGTGAGAAAGCCGCTAATAATGATGCAGGCTTGGAGCTTTACGATGTCGATGTCCTCAAATGTCTCTATCTCATTCGTTATGTAGAAAATGACCTGCCGGGGAACCCTGACAATATCATGATTTTGATGGCTGACAGCTTGGATATGGACAAGGTAAATAGCCGTCAGAAAATCAATGCCTCCTTGGAGCGCCTGCTGAAACAGCATTATATTGGCCGTACAGGGGATGTGTTCAAATTTCTCACGGATGAAGAACAGGATATTCAGAGAGAAATTGACAGTACAAACGTAGACACCAGCAAGATAACCGAGCGAATCGGCAGCCTTATATTTGGCGATATTTACACGGCCAAAAAATATCGCTATGATGTGCGTGATTTCACCTTTATTGGTATGGTAGATGACCTTTCAGTAGGCGGTAATCAAGGCGATATTCTTATCCAGTTCCTGACTAGTGATTCGGACAAAACGGAAAGTGAACTGCGCCTTATCACAGAATCAAAAGGCCGGGCCATTGTCGTTCTGTCGCAGGAATCTCGTTATTACGAATTGCTGGAAGAGGCAATGCGCATCCGTCAGTATGTGAATATCAATGCTGGTAAAGTAAAATCAGCTGCAGCAGTGGGTATCATTGCCATACAGGAAGCCAATGCGGCCAAGCTCGAAGAACGAGTCATGGAAGAACTGGCCACGGCTATCGAGCAGGGCATTTACTATGTAGACGGCGAGAAGATAAGCCTTCGTGCCGGTGATGCCAAGAATAAAATCAATCAGGCGTTTGAATATCTGGTCACCCACGTATACAGCAATTATGACCTCCTCACCCATCATGTAGAAACCAATGAGGAAATTGCGGATATTCTCAAGGGAAATTCGCAGTTATCCCTATATACAGGTAAAGAAGAAAATGCGGCGGCAGCCAAGAAGATAGAAGACTTTTTGGAGCTTCGTCTGCAGCAGAAGCAAAGCACCACTATGGGCGATATTCAGAAACGCTATCAGGATATCCCCTACGGCTGGCGAGAAATTGATATTGCTGCTTGTATGGCTGTGCTTATCTTTAATCAAAAAGTTACCGTAAAATACGGTGGTGATACCGTAAGAGCAAGTGATCCCAACATCATTGACTATCTGCGTAAACGTACGGAAATAGGCAAGACGCTGGTACAGAAGCACAAAATGATGAGCGCCCAGAAAATAGATGCGGCAGTATCTTTCCTTGAAGAATATTTACAGATTATGGATATTCCCAAGGATGAAAATGGCTTGGTGGAATTTATCATCACCAAATTCAAGATTCAAAAACAGCACTACAAGGAACTGCTCATTCGCTACGGCGGCTATCATGCGGTAAAATATCCGGGAAAACTGGTGCTGGGAAAAGCCACGGAATTTATTGACCGGGTACTTGCCAAGCAGACGGATAACATCACCTTGGTAGATGAACTGCTCTCTGTCCGTGATGATTTTGAAGAGATTATGGATTCGCTTGACGATGTGGAATCCTTCTTTGAAAGTCAGGTCAGCTTGTTTGATGAGGCTTTTTACTTTGAACAGAATATGACCCGAGATATGGATTATCTGGAGGAAACCCCGGAGGCCATAGCATCGCTGAATAAAATCCGTGCTATCTTGCAGGTATCGGACACACAGGAATACGACTATGGCCGCATCCACGAGCTGACCGGCTTGATTGCCGATGTCCGCAAGGCGCATGAGGCACTTTTGGAAAACTATCGTCAGAAGAACTATGAAGTAATCAATCAGTGCATGAATAGCATTCATGCTGCTGGCGAGAATGTGGCTTATGTAAAGGAACAGGTTGAACTGGCCAATGGTTATTATCTGAACCAGCGGAAAAAGATAGAGGCCAATAAGAGCATCTTGGAATTACAGGGCGTAGCACAAGGCCTGTTTGACTATCAGGATAAAGCTGTCAGAAGCATCAAGAGTACCATAGATTCCCATGAACGGAAGCTCAAAGAAAAAGATGAAACGACAAAGAAAGAAAATCCTCCAGTAAAACCGGTAACGCCGCCAAAGGCTAAAACGCTTTACCGCCAGACTATATTTCCGGCTGTAACATTGCATTCTTCGGATGAAATTAAAAGCTATCTGAATAAAGTGGCCAAAGAGCTGGAAGCACAGTTATCAGCAGTAGACGAAATCAAGATTAGATAGGGGTATTTAGTACCATGGATAAGAATAGAATCAAGAAATTTGCGATATGGGCGCGGACAGAGTTAATCATGCGTGTTACGCAGCGAGCCTATTACTACGGCGTGGATGGGGAAAGTCAGGCTAATCCTGATGCCGGTGAGGTAAATGGCA
>JAGAYB010000286.1 GCA_017940705.1 Selenomonas sp.
ACCCGTCTTGTCCATGACTACGGTATCCACGGCCTGCGCGGTTTCCAAAGCCTCACCTGATTTTATGAGAATGCCGTTTTCGGCGCCCTTGCCTGTCCCAACCATAATCGCCACCGGCGTAGCCAGCCCCAATGCGCAGGGACAGGAAATAACCAGCACGGAAATGGCAATGGAAAAAGCAAACTCCACACTTTCTCCAAGCGCCAGCCAAACACCGCCGGCCAGCAGGGCTATGAGGATAACCACGGGGACAAACACACCGGCAATACGGTCAGCCATTCTGGCCATCGGCGCTTTGCTGGCACTGGCTTCGTCCACCAGCCTGATTATCTGGCTGATAGCCGTATCGCTGCCGACCCGTTCCGCTCGGAAATGAATAGCTCCTGCTTTATTTAATGTCGCTGATGTCACCTTGTCGCCGGGCTGTTTAAAAACCGGCAGGCTCTCACCTGTCAGCGCCGACTCATCCACGCTGGTCTGCCCGGAAAGCACCACGCCATCTGCCGGCAGGCGCTCACCGGGACGCACGATAATCTCATCACCTACACTGAGCTGCGCTACAGGAACAGAAACCTCCTGACCATCACGCACGACAACAGCCTGCTGCGGCGCCAGCGCCATCAATCCGGCAAGTGCCGCCCCCGTTTTGCCTTTGGCCTTGGCCTCCATGAATTTCCCCACGGTAATCAGCGTGACAATCATACCTGCGGATTCAAAATAGAGATTACGGCTGTATTCAGCCACTAAGCCCCATTCACCATGCCCCATACCCCAGCCCATACGAAACAGGGCAAAGGCGCCAAAGACGGCCGCCGCCATGGCCCCCATGCCCACGAGGCTGTCCATATTTGGGGCGCCCTGAAAGAGATTGCGAAAACCGTTTATGTAATACCTGCGGTTCAGATACATGATGGGCAGGAGAAACAAAAACTGCGCAAAGGTAAAGGTGATAGCATTTTCCGGGCCGTCAAAAAGCTCCTGCATAAGCTCCGGCACCGGCAGCCCCAGCCAGCCATAAAACACCTGATGCATGGCTATATACATAAGGGGCAGCAGGAACAGCACCGATAAGCAGAGCCTCTGTTTCAGCGCCGCCGCTTCCCCTGCCAATATATCAGCACCGCCGTCCTGCGGCTCACTTTGCGGCTTTCCATCCTTCAGGCTGGCTCCATAACCTGCCTGCTCCACCGCTGCAATGATTTGGGCAGGACTTAGCTGCCCTTCGTCATAAGCAAGCTGCAGGGAATTTGTCAGCAGATTTACGCTCACGTCCTTCGCGCCGGCCAGTTTCGCCACCGCCTTTTCCACACGGGCCGAACAGGCTGAACAGGTCATCCCCGTAATCGTAAAGCGCTCTTTTTTCATCCAACCACCTCGCTTCAGCGAACCATTTTGCCCAAAAGCATAACCAGTTCATCCACCACCGCATCATCACCCTCACGGATATCGTGAACCACACAGCTTTTGATATGTTCCGCCAATAGTTCTTTATTAAAAGCTCCCAATGCTGCCTGAATGGCACTGACCTGAGTCATAATATCCACACAGTACCTGTCATCCTCCACCATGCGGCGGATGCCCCGTACCTGTCCTTCAATGCGATTCAGCCGGGATATCAGCTTCTTGTATTCCCTGCCATCCTTATCGCGGTGTTTATGTTTTACTTCACCGCAGCAGCAAGTTTCAGCCTTTGCCTCCATAAAAACCTCCATACACAGTTTAATATACCCCCTACAGGTATAAATTTTATACCTGTAGGGGGTATATTGTCAAGCTGACATGTCAAGTAACGGCATAAAAAAACCGCCTTCACCAGTCCTAAGACTTGCGAAAACGGTTCTGTGTTCACCTATGTATGCAGGTTGCTATGCGTCAGCGATTCAAATCAAAATCCGCTGACTTATAATCCACCAGCTTTGCCGGGTCAATATTGGAGTAGATTCCCGGGCGGACTTCAAACCGCTGAAGATTATCCGCATTTTCCTCCATAAGCACACGCGTGTAATCAGCTACAAAATCAAAAAACAGCTTCTTCATGACAATCCTCTCCTTTGACGCATATCCATAAATTATGACTTTTGTTTTGTATCTTTAATCTAAATACATTATGGCATGCCCAAAGTTCAAAGTAAAATACTGCTTTTTGATAAATATATAGGTTTTTACTATAGTTTTATTTTATCAGTAGCTAATGCTGTCCCATCCCCACAGCTAATCAGATAAATACTTCGCAATCGTCTTCCACGCGCTTGCAGTTCTTGCGGACGTTTTCCATCACCGCCTGAGGCTCAAAGCCATCGGCAAATTCCACCTTCATCTTCAATGCCATGAAGTTCACCACAGCCTCCTTGACACCTTCCGTATTTTTGGCGGCTTCTTCCATCAGATTTGCACAGTTGGCACAGTCTACCTCAATCTTATACGTCTTTTTCATAACCAATCTCCTCTTTTCTTAATATATCCCCTGGTTTAACACCGGCGGTGCAAACATCGCCCGTATCGCATTGAGCACCGCCAGCACCATGAC
>JAGAYB010000287.1 GCA_017940705.1 Selenomonas sp.
GAGGCCTGCGAAAAATTATTGCTGGCCTATGCCGGCTTGTTGAAAAAGATGGCCCGTCGCTATCAACACACAGCTTGTGGACAGGAACTAAAGGATGAGGCTTCAGGAATTTTGCACTTAGCGTTTATGGAGGCCGTATATGACTTTGACCACAGCGCTCAGGTAAACTTTGCTGCATTTTTGCAAAGCCGCCTGCATGGAGCTATGTATAAAGCCTTTCGTAGAACCGTCAGCTACAATCAGCATACAGTGCATCCGGCTTCTGCAGATGATGAAAAAACGCCCTGGTATAACCTGATAAACAGCCATACTCCGTCCCCAGAACAAATTGTTTGCAGCCGTGATGTGCTGGAGGGCATTTACCGCCAGTTAAGCGCGTCTGAGCAACAACTGCTGGGTCTTATTTACTGTCAGGAATTACCTCAGACTGCCGTTGCTAAAATTCTGCACCTCAGTCCGCAAACAGTCAGCAAACGTAAACAAAGGCTGTTTGACAAAATAAAAAAACTCGCGTAAGCGAGTTTTTTTATGCACATTAGCTTCTTAAAGCCTTATAGTAAGTCCAGGCCTGGAAGAATGGCAATATATCTTCCTGCCAAAGAATAGCATTGGATCTCGGCACATAGACAATATCCCCGTCCTGAACAAATACATTCTGACTTAAATCATGCTTTACGATATAATCCCTTATGTTTAGACGGCGATAATACATGGTACCATCAATCACGCGGATGATTTGCACCCTGCTGCTCCAGCCTCGCTTGGAGAAGCCTCCTGCCGATGCAATGGCCGCATAGGCATTCAAACTGTCAATGTCCATTTTCTGAATACCAGGTTTAGCCACCTCACCTATTACATAAATTCTGCGTGGGCCATAACTTTTTACCGACACACTCATGCTAGGAATTTTTATATAACGGCTAAGAGCTGTTCTAATTTTATCACTGGCTTCATCTAAGGTCAGTCCTGCCAACTTCATATTGCCAACATAGGGAACAGCAGCATATCCATCAGGGCCAATCATTATTTCATTCGTGTTGCCGGCTTTCGTAGTAGATGTCTGGTCTGTAGCCATAGACTGTGTGTACCCTGTAGAATACCCTAATCCTTCAGGAAAACCTAGAACACTCAGCGAAATAACATCATATTTGCCCAGCTGATAACGCTCTGTAAGCTGACCTGTACGCAAGCCAGCCGTCTTGAATATGTCATCTGATTCTATATACGCGCCCTTATTTTCCGTTGTTGCTTTAGGAACGGGACGAACCTCTATGGAATTCGGTGCAGATGTTTCGGCATGAACCAATCCGGCAAATACATTGCCCATTAAAAGTCCTGCTACCAACCCCCAGCCGCAAAGCTTCAGCTTTCTCACTGTATAACACTCCCTCTATTGCCAATAAACTGCGCGCGACATCATTTGCTGCCTCGCTACACTCCTGCATGAAAATTTCATTCTGAACACTACAATTATAACGAAGATAACGCACACCGTCAACATATAGTCACGCCAGTCCGGTCAATGTGCCGGGTGTTTGCGCCACGAATTCCTGATTCATCTTGCGGACGCTTTCCCGTTCCACAAAAAACAGCGGCATGGTCAGGTTGCTCTGTTCTTCGTCCTCGCCGTGCAGGAGATGCAGCAGAAAGCTGGCTGCCTTCATCCCCATGAGCTCGTAATCAAAGGCCACCGTGGTCAGCGCCGGATAAACAACCGCACCTACCTCATAGCCGCCAAAGCCCACCACGGAAATATCCTCCGGCACCTTTATGCCCCGTTCATGGAAGTACCGCAATATACCCAGACTGATATTATCCGTAGCGCCCACCACTACGGTCGGCTTCATCTGCCGGATTTCCTCAGCCTGATTGTACGCGGACAGGAAATCAAAGCCCGTTTCGACAAATTTGACCTCTGCCTCAGGGCGACCTTCACAGAACCCTTCGACAAACCCTTTTTTTCTATCAATACCGACGGCCTCATCTGTTTCCGTAACCCCGGCAAACACTGCCCGGGTATGCCCCATCTGTCTTAAATATGCGCCCATGCGATGGCCGGCTGCCAAATCATCTATCTTCAGGCAGTGAACGGCCTCGTTCTGCTGTCCTGTAAACAGAATGGGCACTGACCATTCCTGCGCGTGGCGCACATGTTCCGGTGTTATGCCTACTGAGTCAACCAGAATGGCATCCACGCCCTGCTGTTGGAGTTTTTGCATATTGGCCAGCTCTTTTTTCGTTGACAGCTGGCTGACCAGCAAAATGCTCTGATAGCCCTCCGGCTCCAGCACTCTGGTAATGCCGGCCAGCAGTTTTCCCACTGTTACGGAATCCATGCGGGGCAGGACAATCCCGATGAGCTTGCTGTTTCTGGTCTTTAGCCGTTTGGCAAAAAAATTGGACTGAAAGCCTGTTTCTTCGATGGCCTTGCGGACACGCTGCTGTTTTTCCATGCTTATATAGCCGTTATTCAAATAACGGGAAACCGTGCTTTTCGATACGCCAGCCAGCTCTGCCACGTCTTTGATTGTTACTTTCTGTTCCATGGTTCATCCCCAATCGCGCACAAAATATATTCTATGCACTATATTAGGAGATTTTCGTCAAAAAGGCAAGAAAAATATGAAATCAGTTCCAGTGGTAAAGGAACTGGCAATAAATAAATTTTAAGATAGGACGCAGGATAAATCTTCATATACTAGGCGGAGGAAGGAGGCATAGCGACGCGAAGCTAGTCCCCTTGGGGGCGATGGCTATGTCGACTGACGAATTTTGCCCTTTAGGGTACAACGACGTATATGGAGATTTAGACAAGTCATATCTTAAATTTATTTATGAACAGTTCCTAAATATCCGGCAGCTGCCAATCTATGGGTGCCTGACCTGTACGCTGCAAGAAGTCATTTACTCTGGAGAAGGGCCGGCTGCCAAAGAAACCGCGATAGGCTGACAAGGGGCTGGGGTGCGGTGATTCGACGATGAAATGGCGGGGATTGGTTATCATTGCCTTCTTGCGCCGGGCCGGTGCTCCCCAGAGGATAAAGGCCAGCGGCTTTTCCCGTTCATTGAGGAGGTTGATTATCTTGTCCGTAAAGTGCTCCCAGCCCTTTCCCTGATGTGAGCCGGCCTGATGAGCCCTTACGGTCAGCAC
>JAGAYB010000288.1 GCA_017940705.1 Selenomonas sp.
GCCAACGCAGCAGCCATCCTATAAAACCGTAACGGAAACCTTTGACTGGGGCCCGTCCGTGTCCAAGGTTATCGTGAACTTAGGCAGTACGGTAAAGAGCCGTGACCTCAACACCGGCATGTTTAAGGTGCATGTGCGCCGGGAATTGGCAGAAGGTGCCATCACCCCCATGGAAGCCATGAAGGAAAAAAAGGATGCCTTTATCTCCCTCGGGGCGGAATCCACATCCAATAAGGACATTGAAGGTGACCGTCAGGTGACGAAGGCCTATGTATCGGACGCACAGGGCAATCCCGTAGACAGCGGCGAATATGTGACCTTGGAAATGGCGGTAGGCCCCACGGACACGCTGGGCGCGGCCTTGAATTTTGATTTGCACACGCTCTTTAACAACTGGGTAAAACCCCATTACACCATTACCGATGGGCATCGTCTGGTAGTGGACAACAATCAGGGAGATATCCGTCCGCAGGCCGATAAGTTCAAATACAATCACAAGCTGATTGGCATTCACGATTCCTTCCCCTATGCCAGCTACGAACCGGAACAGGCCGGCGCGAACAACAAAAAGCCGCTGATTATCTGGCTGCACGGCATGGGCGAGGGCGGCAACTCACCGTCTCTGCCGATAATGGGCAACAAGGCCACGCAGTTTGCCGATGCTTCCATCCAAAAATATTTTGATGGTGCCTATGTGCTGGCACCGCAGGCACGCACTTACTGGATGCATGGCTATAACGGCTTTGCCGATGGCACGAGCATCTACTCCAAGACCTTGATGGAATTCATCAGGGCCTATGTGGCCGAACATCCGGGCGTAGATGAAAACCGCATCTATGTGGGCGGTGACAGTAACGGCGGCTATATGACCATGCTTTTGGTGCGTGATAACCCCGGCTTCTTTGCCGCCGCGTTCCCGACCTGCGAAGGCTTAAAAGACAGCCTTATAAGCAAAAAAGACTTGGCCAATATTGCCAAGACCCCAATATGGTTTACCGCCGCCAAGACTGACACCGTACTGCCGCCGAAGGACTATGCCGTACCGACTGTGGAACGGCTCAAAAAAGCCGGTGCCGATGTGCATTTCAGCTATTTTGATAATGTCGTGGACACCAGCGGCAAATACAAAAAAGCCGATGGCACGCCCTATGAATACATGGGGCATTGGTCCTGGATTTATGTTTACAATGACCAGTGCGAAGACACGATTAACGGCAAGACCGTAAAACTCTTCCAGTGGATGGCAGAGCAAAAACGTAAGGGGTAATTCCTGCATTCAGCGCCAGCTAGTCAGTACCATGCAGGCCATAGATAACGGTTATCTGGACAGGGGCATAAGGGGAGAGCAAAAGCCTCTGCGTCCTGCGTGAAACCTATATGCCTGCCGCGCTCGTGGAACTGGGCTTTATCGACAGCGCGGAGGTAAGGCTTCTGAAGAAACATCAGGAGGATATGGCGCGGGCCGTGGCCAGAGGGGTTACGGATTATTGGCAGGAAAAATAGCCGTGATGTCTGTATTACATATTGACGAATTTAGCGGACAGTGTTATATTTTTAGTAAGGAAAGGGTTTCCTTTTCGGTGCCGTGGAGCTTAGCCGCTTGGTCAAGGGAGTGGTTAAGGGAGGCTTTTTAATCGGTTTTTGCATTAAGCCAGGACTTGAATAGGCATGGTTTCCATGCTGAAAAGAAAAATGCGAGCAAGAGTTTTATGCCTGGAGCTGCTTGGCTCCAGGCATTTTTTTTTCGGGGGAGATAGGTTGGACGCGTTATCCACTGCTTTAGCGTTATATGAATCTCTGCTGGGTAAAGATTTCTATATCACGATTGCCAAGAATGAAGACCGGTGCACACTGCATCTGGTTTTTAAGAAGGCGAATTTTCCCCATTTGCTGGGAATCACGAAACTCAATGACCTGACGAAAATTGCCGGCGCCAGAACGTCCACTCTGTACAATAAGATAAAGCGCGGTGAGATTACCTACGATTATCTGTCCGCCAGTGCTCTTTTTGCCTATTGTGATGTAGACCGCAGGATTGCGGAATTTCCCAAAATCAGCCAGCTTATTCAGGGGCTGCAGGAGCGCAAGGTCATCATCAAGTTTAATCCCCGGCGGGCCGGGACGATGATTGAGGCAGATTTTTTGATTTACGTTGAGGAAAAACCGCGGATTATCTGTTTGTTTATCGTGGAGGATTATGGCAGCGAGGGAATGTATGTGCCGATGTCTTTTTTCGGCACGGAAAATGAGCGGTATTTGCGCAATCAGACCATCTACAATGTAGTGAACGTGGAGATTGTCGATACCCCGAAAGGAAAACGGAACAATAAGCAGGTGACACAGGGAAAATAAAGAACCCAAAGCGGACCTGACCGAGGCCGAAGTCAAAGCCGCAGCCAATGAGATTGCGGCCAAGAAACCAGCCTATACGAAGATGATGAAACGCCTTGGCCACGGCGATACCTTGGTGGTAAAGAATTTGGACAGGCTTGTCAAAAGCTACGGCTGCGGAAAGGCATCACCAGTCACCGCACTTATTAAGTTGTATTGTGTATTGCAGAATCCAAGAACAGAATAGGATTAAAGCGAATTTTGTTATTGACAATTCGCTATTGATTTGTTATTATTTATCTTGTACGAAGCGGGATGGTTACGCGTGAGCGGCCAAACCTTGCAGGCGAAGTTTGCCTCATGGTTAATCCACGCTTTTTTTGTATGTTTAGGATGGTTACATTCAGTTGGCCAAACCTTCAAAGTTATTGAAGGAACTGTCCATAAATAAATTTTAGATATGACTTGTCTAAATCTCCATCTACGTCGTTGTACCCTAAAGGGCAAAATTCGTCAGTCGCCATAGCCACCGCCCCCCAGGGGACTAGCTTCGCGTCGCTATGACTCCTTCCTTCGCCTAGTATATGAAGATTTATCCTGCGCCCTATCTTAAAATTTATTCATTACCAGTTCCAAATTTTGGAGGGATTTATGATGAAGAAGTATGAAGAGCTGGCAAAGAATATTGTCAAGCAGGTTGGTGGCGAAGAAAACGTCATTTCGCTGGCCCATTGCATTACCCGGCTGCGCTTTAAGCTGAAGGATGAGGGCAAAGCCAACACCGAAGCCTTGAAGGCCATGGACGGTGTGGTGACGGTTATCCAGAGCGGCGGTCAGTATCAGGTGGTCATCGGCAATGAAGTGGCCGATGTTTTTGACACGGTACTTGAGGTCAGCAATATCTCCGGCAATGCCCCCAAGGCAGGCGAAGAAGAGGAGGACAAGAACCTCAGCCCACTGGATAAATTTATTGATTTGATTTCCGGCGTGTTCCAGCCGGTACTCAGCGTGCTCGTGGCTACCGGCATGATTAAGGGCTTTAGCGCCCTGTTCACCGCGACGGGGCTGGTGACCGCCGGCAGCGGCACGGCGCAGATGCTCAACATCTTAGGGGATATGTTCTTCTATTTCCTGCCGATTTTTCTTGGTCTTACCGCTGCCCGCAAGTTCAAGATGAACGAGTTTTCAGGCATGGCTATTGGTGCGGCACTCGTTTATCCCACGGTAGCCGCCATTATGAAGGGCGAAACTCTCTACACACTCTTTGAGGGGACGCTTTTCCAGTCGGCTATCCACATGGAATTTCTGGGGCTGCCGGTCATCCTCATGAACTACGCCTCCAGCGTTATTCCCATCGTGGTGGCTGTATGGTTCGGTGCCAAGGTAGAAAAAGCCGTGGCTGCGGCTATGCCCACCATGCTCAAAGGCTTTTTGACCCCGTTTTTCACCATTCTCATCGTGGTGCCGCTGACTTTTTTGGCTATCGGCCCGGTGGCAACCTGGGCAGGCCAGATTGTGGGCGCGGCGGCTATGGCTATCTACAACATCAGCCCGATGGTGGCCGGCCTCTTTATCGGCGCTTTCTGGCAGGTATTTGTGATGTTCGGCCTGCATTGGGGCCTGATTCCCATTATGATTAACAACATCACGGTATACGGTTTTGACCCACTGGTTGTTACCTATTTTGGCTGCTCCTTTGCGCAGATTGGTGTTGTCCTCGGTATCTTCCTGCGCACCCATGACAAGAAGCTCAAGAGCATTTCCCTGCCGGCCTTTATCTCCGGTATCTTCGGTGTAACGGAACCTTGCATCTACGGTATTACCCTGCCGCGGAAAAAATACTTCGTGATTTCCTGTATCG
Source organism: Selenomonas sp. (assembly GCA_017940705.1). The sequence goes on from JAGAYB010000288.1 coordinate 4,193, forward strand.
GCGGCGCTATCGGTGGCGCATTGATGGCGCTCCTGTCCGTTAATCTCTATATGTTCGGCGGCTTGGGCATCTTCGGTTATCCGACCTTTATTGACCCGAAAACCGGTGACCTTGCCGGTATGTATGGCGGTATGATTGCCTCGGCAGTTTCCTTTGTCTTTGGTCTGGCCGTAACGGCGGTGATGTATAAGGATGCCGAGCCTGCTGAAAAGCTGGCGGTTGTGGCCGAGAAAAATGACGGCACGGCACAGCGCGAAATCATCAAAGCACCGCTGGCCGGCAAAATCGTGCCGCTGGCCGATGTTCCCGATGAAGCCTTTGCCATGGGCGTACTGGGCAAGGGCGTAGCCATTGAACCCAGTGACGGCAAGGTGGTAGCTCCGGCTGACTGCACGGTGATGACGCTTTTCCCCACGGGGCATGCAATCGGCCTGGTTACGGATAAGGGCGCAGAGCTCTTAATCCATATCGGCATGGATACGGTAAAACTCGAAGGCAAATACTTTGATACTAAAGTCAAACAGGGCGACCATGTAAAGGCCGGACAGACTCTGATTGAATTTGACAAGGATAAAATCGCCGCCGAAGGTTATCCGACCATTACGCCGGTGATTGTCACGAATCATGCCCAGTATATGGATGTGGTGATGACGGATGAAAAAAATGTAGCCGAAGAAGCAAATCTGTTAACGGTTATCGCATAAGGAGACTTCGATATGACATTTCCCAAGGAATTTTTATGGGGCGGCGCGGTAGCCGCCAATCAGTGTGAAGGTGCTTACAATGAGGACGGCAAGGGACTCGATATTCAGGATATCATGCCTCGCGGCCTCAAAGGTGCGCCCACGGCAGAGCCGACAGAAGACAATATGAAGCTGGTCGCGATTGACTTCTACCACCGCTACAAAGAGGATATTAAACTCTTTGCCGAAATGGGCTTCAAGGTGTTCCGCACCTCCATTGCCTGGAGCCGGATTTTCCCTAACGGCGATGATGCCGAGCCGAATGAAAAGGGCTTGCAGTTCTATGACGATTTATTTGATGAATGTCATAAATACGGTATTGAACCGCTGGTGACGATTTCCCACTACGAAACGCCGCTCAATCTGGCGAAAAAATACAACGGCTGGGTCAATCATGACCTCATTGGTTTCTATGAAAAATATGTGCGCGTGCTCTTTAAC
>JAGAYB010000289.1 GCA_017940705.1 Selenomonas sp.
ACTGGCAAGCCAAAACTCAAAATTTCTTGTATTTTAAATCGGGAAAAGGTATAATATAAGCAAATGGAGACTGACGAACTCGCACTTGTCGGCACTCCTCAAAGTATAGTTCTTGAAGAAGGTCGCGACTTAGCAGAGGTTAGCGGCTTTTTTCATTGCCTGGATTACTTCAGGTAAGTCAAAATAGCTACAAGCAGGGTTGATGCCCCGATAAGCAGAGAATATTTCTCGTATCTTGTCATGTAGCCACCTCCCTTACGAGAGGACTGCTAACAAATTCGTCAATCTCCATATATATTTTAACTCATATAGGTCGGTCTATCAACCGCTACAGTTTTGTGCCTGTCACACCTTTGGTGGTTTAGCCGGTAGTTAAACAGTGCAGGCTTACGAAACTTTAAAATTACGTTTTGACGAAGATGAATATTATTTTATGGCGAATATGCTGTGATACAGAAAATGCACTAGGACAATGACATTTGTCATAGTGTATTTTTTTTGCCGTGCTGAGGGTCATTTTTGGGAAAAGAGTATCAGTTAGAGTGTTAAAGTGTATCAAAATAATGCTTATAGTATCATAAATGAAAATGTTTTATGAAAAAAACGTGGAAAAGCCCGATGGAATAAACGAAAAAATAAAATTTCGTTTTTGATACACAAAGTTGGCACGCTGTTTGCATTATATAGGGGCGTAAGGCAAAATAAGCCAAAAACGTTCAAATGCAACCATAAATTTCTTTAGGTGAGACAAAAGAGGAGGTAAAAGAATGTTTGGTATTATTGTTGGCACCCATGGTCTTTTCGCAGAAGAACTGGTTAAATCCTGTGAAATGATTTGCGGTGAGCAGAAAAATGTTGCTGCTGTTACGCTGATTCCCGGTGAAGGCCCTGATGATGTGGTAGCCAAGTATGAAGAGGCTATTAAAAAGCTCGACTGCGAAGATGGTGTGCTGTTCTTAAATGACCTGTTTGGCGGCAGCCCCTACAACGCTGCCTGCCGTCTGGTTATCAGCAACGAAAAGTACGGCATTGTCACCGGCGTGAACCTGCCCATGCTCATTGAGATGTGCAGCGCTCAGCTGGCTGATGACGGCTCTGACATCAAGGCGCTGATGGAACGGGCTACAGAGGCAGGCCGCAGCGGTTTGCAGACTTTCCATGCCAGCCAGATTTCCGATGATGATGAGGAGGATTTATAATGAATATCGTACTTGCAAGAATTGATGACCGTCTGATTCACGGTCAGGTAGCAACTGTTTGGTCCAAGGTTACGGGCTGCAGCCGTATCATCGTCTGCGATGATGATGTGGCCAAAGACACCATCCGCGCAACGCTCTTAAAGCAGGTTGCCCCGGCTGGCATCAAATCCCACGTTGTGGATTTGGAAAAGGCTGTCCGCGTGTACAACAACCCGAAGTATGAAAATGAAAAATGCCTGCTGCTGTTCACGAATCCGACCAGCGTGCTTTACATGGTGGAACATGGCGTGGACATCAAGAGCGTCAACATCGGCGGCATGAGCTTCAAGGAAGGCAAACATCAGATTACGGGCGCTGTTTCCGTTGATGACAAGGATATCGAATCCTTCAAGAAACTCAACGAAAAGGGCATTGAACTGGAAATCCGCAAGGTTGATACGGATAAGAAAGTCATGCTGATGGATGTCCTCAAATAATTGGCCGTATTTTTGTGGCGGCAGGCCGGGGTGTATGACGGCCTGCCCCCGCAGGATTAAATATATGGAGGGAATATATAATGGGCACTATGCAAATCTTGTTAATCTTTCTCTTTGCAACAATTGCAGGTATGGGTTCCTGCCTGGATGAATTCCAGACACATCGTCCCCTGATTGCCTGCACGGTTACCGGACTTATCTTAGGCGATATGACGACTGGTATTATCATCGGCGGTACACTGGAAATGATGGCTCTGGGCTGGATGAACATCGGCGCAGCTATCGCACCGGACGCAGCACTTGCTTCCGTAATTTCCACGATTCTCGTTGTTGCCAGCCATCAGGATGTAGCAACCGGTATCGCTATCGCAATGCCGCTGGCTGCTGCTGGTCAGGTTCTCGCTATTATCTGTAAGACTATTTCCGTGGTATTCCAGCACAAAGCTGATGACTATGCTGAAGAAGGCAATCTCTTCGGTATTGACCTCTGCAACTACGGCGCACTTATCCTGCAGGGTCTCCGCGTTGGTATCCCGGCTCTGCTCGTGGCTATGACGGTCGGCACGGGTGCTGTTGAGGAAATGCTCAATGCCATTCCTCCCGTTATCTCCGGCGGTTTGCAGGTAGCAGGCGGCTTCATCGTAGTTGTAGGTTATGCAATGGTTATCAACATGATGGGCGCACAGTACCTCATGCCGTTCTTCTTCCTCGGTTTCGTTGTCGCTGCCTTCACGAACTTCAATCTGGTTGCTCTGGGTGTTATCGGCCTTGTATGCGCTATCGTTTACGTCCAGCTCAATCCGAAGTATCAGGAAGTTGCTGCTGCTCCGGCTGCTGCTAGTGCCGGCTCCAGCGATGCAGATGACGAACTCGACTAATTGTAGGCTATGAGGAGGATAATATAATGGAAAAGAAGATTACTTCTAGCGACTTTTTCTGGACTTTCGTCCGTTCTAATTTCCTGCAGGCTTCCTGGAACATGGAACGTATGCAGGGCCTCGGCTACTGCTTCGGTATGGTACCTATTCTCCGCCGTCTTTATGAAGGTGAAGAACTCAAGCAGGCCATCAAACGCCATCTGGAATTCTATAACACGCAGCCTTTCGTAACGGCTCCGATTATCGGTATCACGGCTGCCATGGAAGAAAAGAAAGCCAATGGCGCTGACATCCCCGATGGTGTTATCAACGGTATCAAAGTAGGTATGATGGGGCCTCTGGCCGGCGTCGGCGACCCGATTTTCTGGGGCACGCTCCGTCCGATTACCGCTGCTCTCGGCGCATCCTTCGCCCTGACCGGCAGCGTTATCGGCCCTATCCTGTTCTTCGTTCTCTTTAATGCTGTTCGTCTGGCTGTACGCTGGTATGGTATCAAATACGGCTATGCCAAAGGTACTGATGTTGTACAGGATGTGGCTGGCAACAAGCTCCAGAAGATTACGGAAGGTGCTTCCATCCTCGGTCTGTTCGTCATGGGCGCCCTCGTAAACAAATGGACTTCTGTAAACATTCCGGTGGTAGTATCGGAAATCACCAACGCCAAGGGCGAACATGTGGTA
>JAGAYB010000290.1 GCA_017940705.1 Selenomonas sp.
CCGTGTCTCCCGTGGCCGCCAGAGCCTTCACACAGGACAGCCCGTCAAAAGCAACCGTCACACCGCCTGCCATCAGCAGCTGCAAAAATTTCCTTCTGCTCAACATAAATGCTCATACCTCCTGAAATTTTTACCATAGCCAGAGGGCTATAGCCAAACTACATTAATATACATTCGCGCTATTTACGTTAAATCCTTTTATAAATTTTCATATCATACATCTTTTTCACTTGCAATTAACCGTTCTATCTCATTGTCAATAAGCCTTTCTCTTAACAAAAAAACTTTCGGACAGAAACATTGCATCTCTACCGAAAGCTTTTTTAAATTTATAAATATCTTTTAAGTACCACTACAGTACGGCCTTTTTTGGTCGTTCCTCTGACCTCTGCCACTTCCAGACGGCCTCTGCCGCGCATGGAGAGGATATCGCCTTCTTTGACATTCTGGGAGGCGTTTTTGACCGGCTGCCAGTTGATTTTGAGTTTATCCGCTGCTATATCGGCGGCAGCCTTGCTTCTTGATGAGCCAAAACCGGCAGCGGCAATGGAATCCACGCGCAGTGATGCCACGGTGGCGCGAATCTCTTTGCACCGTTCCTCCTTGGGGGCGATTTCCGCCAGTTCCGCCCGGCTGCATTCCACCCCGACAGCGCCGATTTTCGTAAGGTTCAGCAGCAGAAAATCGGCCATTTTCGTCTGGCACAGGATACGCACGCTGTCATTGGTCACTAAGAGGTCACCGATGCAATCACGCTCAATCCCCAGTCCCATCAAAGCACCTAAAACATCACGGTGGCTAAGCCTGGCAAACTGGCCGTTCCACTGCGCCTTGATGCAGTCAATATCAAAGCCGTTGGGCGTACCGCCAAAATCCTCATGGATGAAGATGGCTCTGGCTCGTTCAGCCCCCTGATATCCACCGGCAAAATCCACCCGGATATTGCCATAGTTGGCGGCGACGGTTTCCGCAATTTCCTGTCCATAGGGGTCAAGGAATCCTGACAGGCGGAATTTTTGTGTGCGCTGGACGTTTTCTGCCAGATCCACTAATTTTATGACCGTCTCTTCGCCTTCAGTACCTTTATAAAAGCGGATTAGTTTCTCTTTTTGTTCACTTGCCATAAGTATTACCGTCGCCTCTTATTTTTTCAGCCAAGGCATGTCTGCCGATACCTTGCGCTCTTCTTCCGTATAGCTTACATTGACATTGCTGGGAGCACACAGGAATACATTATGTCCCACCTTTTTGATTTCACCATTCAGCGCATAGGTCGTACCGCTGATGAAATCAATTATGCGCTTTGCGTCCTCAGCCTCGGTCTTTTCAAAATTGATAACGACCGGCTTTTTTTCCCGAAGGTTGTTGGCTACCTGCTGGGCATCGTCAAAGGTTTTGGGCTCAATGACAATAACCTTCATTTTCATGTTGGTAACCGTCGTCGTTTCCCGGGCAGAGGCTGCGGACTGAAAGTCTACTACGTTACGGGAACTATCACTGCGTTCATGGCTCATGTCAAATCTCTCTTCCTCTTCTGCAGACAGTCTTGCTTCATCAGTCTCAAGCTCTTCTTCATATTTATCATACTTGTCATATTTTTCATCAACAGGGTCCATCAGCCCCATTTTTCCACAGACTTTATCGATAATACTCATGATTCGTCCCCTTTTTAATACTGACGCGGGCCAAATATCGCCGTGCCTACGCGCACAATGTTGGCACCTTCTTCTACAGCAATTTGGTAGTCATTGGTCATACCCATTGATAAATAGTTTATATTCGCCCTTTGATAGTCAAAGTCCTGTATTTTTTTATAAATTTTATACATACTTTTGAACAGTGGGCGGCACAGCTCTACATCATCATAGTGAGGAGCCATGCACATCAGCCCGCGCAAGCGCAAGTTAGGCAGGCTGTCAACCTTAAACAGCATGTCCTCCAGCTCCTCGGCATAAACACCTGATTTGCTGTCCTCTTTGGCCAGATTCACCTGCACCAGCACATCCTGCACTTTGCCAATGCGCGCGGCTTCGCGGTCAATCGCTTCTGCCAAATGCAAACTATCCACCGAATGTATCAGGTCGGCAAATTTTACGGCCTGCCGAACCTTGTTGGTTTGCAAATGACCGATAATATGCCATGTTACGGCAGAGCCGATTGCCGCATGTTTTTTCAATGCCTCCTGCACGCGGTTTTCCCCCACATGGACAGCCCCGGCGGCAATGGCTTCCTGCATGGCAGCCACATCATGATTCTTGGTCACCGCTACCAAAGTCACAGCTTCATCCTGCGGCACGTCTGTCCGCCGGGATTTAGCTGCTTCTATTTTATCCAGCACATCCTGATAAGCCTTGGCAATATCCTGACTCATGGTCAGTCCCCCTTTAAAGCGATAAGCGCTGCCATTCTCCCTGTCCGGCCTCCGTCAGCCCGATAGGAAAAATACCATTGATGTTCACAGGCCGTACAAGCCTCAGCCATTTCGATATGCTCAGGCAAAATGCCTGCCTGCAGCAGCTGGCGGCGGTTGGCCTCCCAGAGATTCACATGCAGCCTGCCATTCTTTGAGGTGATAACCTCCTCATGCTCCTTCGGAAAAGCCTCCCGAAATTTTGCAGCCACCTCTTCGCCTACCTCATAGCAGCAGGGACCGATAGCCGGGCCTATACCGGCTATGATATCCTGCGGTTGGGAGCCGAATTCCTCCGTCATCCGGGCAACGGTTTTGGCCGCAATCCCGGCCACGGTTCCTTTCCAGCCGGCGTGAGCAATGCCCACCGCCTTCTTTTCCGCATCAAGAAAGATTACCGGCGTGCAGTCAGCAAAACACAACAGCAAGGGAAGACCCGGCACATTCGTGATAAGCGCATCTGTACCGGCTATGGCCTCGGCATAAACCCTTGCTCCCCGGCCGGCATCCTTTTCCGTGACACGCACAATCCTGTCACCGTGAATCTGCTCCGGGGCAATAAGTTTTGCTGCCGCTGCATCAAGGCTCTGGCAAAATATCTGCCGGTTCTGCCAGACATCTTCCGGCTTATCCCCTACATGCAGTCCCATGTTCAGGGATTTATAGGGTGCTTCGCTTACGCCCCCCAGCCTGCCGGAAAAACCATGCTGGCAAATTTTTTCATCGAATGACGTAAAACGTCCACGCCACAGGTTACTGCCTAAATGCTCCAGTACATAACTCACATTATCACCTACCGTTATAACATAACACTAATGTGCCTTCTTGTCCATACGCTAACATACGCCGCAGCGATGGCAGCCGTCAAAACACTGCAAGGTTGGCTGCAAGGCCTCGGCCTTGCCCAGCTCCCGGTAAATATAATCACGGGTAAAGCCCATGTCCAAAATATCCCAGGGAAATATCTCCTGCTCAGCGCGCCGGCGGTAAAGGTAATCCGCCGCCTGCAGTCCGCAGGCCTTCATTGCCCGTTTAAAGGCCTTGCTGCCCCCCAGTTCACAGGCCGCCAGCAGCGCTTCGCCCACCTGCCGGTCGCCACGGGCCAGCACGCCCTGTATGAAAGCTTCCTTGGGAGATTCCACCCCCACAATGATGTTTTTACGTTTGCGCAAACCCTGTGTCAGATTTTTAAAGGCCCGTTCCACATACTTCTTATCTGCCATGGGCAGCCATTGGAAGGGCGTAAACGGCTTGGGAATAAACGGATTGACGCTTAAAGTAAGCGTGCCCTTGCTCCCCTGCGCTTCCATATAGTCCTTCAGCCGTCCGGCCATGTCAACTATCGCCGCCACATCCTCGTCTGTTTCAAAGGGCAGGCCGACCATAATGTAAAGGCGGAAATGACGAATGCCTGCCTGCAGCCCCATATCCATGGCCCGGAAGAGATGTTCCTCCTCTATCCCCTTGTTGATGACAGCACGCATCCGCGAACTGCCGGCCTCGGGAGCCATAGTCAGGGTTTTCAGGCCGCTTTGTGCCAGCGAATCCACCAGTTCCCTCGTGACAGAATCGGCTCGGAAGGAAGCTACCGACATGGACAGCCCCTCGCCTAAAATATCCTTGCACAATTCGTTGATTTCAGGATAGTCAGAAATAGCTGCCCCCATCAGGCCTATGCGCTTTTTATACTGCAAAGCCTCTTTGACAGCCTTTGTCACCACGTCCAAAGAACGGTTGCGGGGACGGCGGAAGCAGTAGCCGGCCATACAGAAACGACAGTGACGGCCGCAGCCTCTGGCTGTTTCTATAAGATAGAAATTAAACTCCGTATTCTCTGTCCGCACCACCGTATGGGCAGGATGTTCATCAAGATTCCTTACCCACTGCCGAAAAACTTTGGCCGGAGCGTTCTCTTTAGGAGTTATCGCCACCAGTCTGCCATCCTCATAACAATGTTCATAAAGAGAAGGCACATAAACGCCGGGAACCTGCGCCAGCCGCTGCAGCAGCTGTTGGCGGCTGACACCGTCCTGCCGGGCCTTATAAAAAGCATCCATCAGCGACGGCATAATGACTTCCCCTTCGCCGATGACAAAGGCATCAATCACACCGGCCAAAGGCTCGGGGTTAAACGTAGCACAGGGGCCGCCGGCGATAACCACGGGGTCCATATCCCCGCGTTCGTCAGCCCGTACCTTTACCTTGCCCAAAGACAACATCTTTACGACATTGAAGTAATCCATTTCAAAGGACAGGACAAAGGCAATCAGGGGAAACTGCAGCAGGGGCAGCTGGTTTTCAATGCTCATCAGGGGCGTTCTGGTGTTTTCATAACGCTCCAGACTCCTGCGCTCCGGCAGGAATACCCGTTCGCAGGCCGTATCGCTGCGCTCATTCAGCAACTCATAAATGATATGCAGCCCGAGATTGGACATGCCCACAAAGTAGGAATTGGGATAAGCCAGCGCAACTGGCAGACGGGTGCCCAGGGGATATCGGTAATAACCTTCCTCTGCCGCTAAGGTTTCCTTTAACTCCTGTTTTAACTGCCAAGCCAACTGCTTTCTTCCTCCACTTATTCCTTACTCATGACCGTCGCCATTTGTCTTATGTGCCTGCAGCTCACGCAATTCCTCCATAAAGCTGCTGATATCGGCAAATTTCCGGTACACCGAAGCAAAACGGATATAAGCCACTTCATCAAAATCCTTCAGACGGTTCATCACCAATTTACCGATATCGCTCGTGGAGACTTCCTGCTCCATCGTATTGCGGATATCGCGTTCGATTTCATTGGTCAGATTGGTAATGCGCTCCAAAGAAATATCCCGTTTATCACAGGCCCTAATAATGCCGTTTAATATCTTTTCCCGTTTAAATACTTCCCGGCGTCCATCCTGCTTTACTACCATAAGCGGCTGTTTTTCCACCACTTCGTAGGTGGTAAACCGCTTGCCGCAGGATGTACATTCACGGCGGCGGCGGATGGTTGCTCCTTCTTCTGCCGCCCGGGAATCTATTACACGACTGTCATTATTTTTACAATATGGGCATCTCATCTCCGCACCTTCTTTTTCACATCATTTTTACGCCTGCCGTCTCGCTGACTTGTCAGCTTTGACTTGTCAGTTTTGCTCTCGGGCCGTACCAGGCATTTTTTTTCATAGCCGATTAAATCCTGCCGCCCGGCCTTGCGCAGGGCTTTGCGGACAATGGCCTGATTTTTCGGCAGCCAGTACTGCATCAAGGCCCTTTGCATCAGCTTATCCTCATAGGACTTGGCAGAATACACAGCTTCCCCCGTCAAAGGGTCTATGCCGGTATACCACATGCAGGTTGACAGTGTCCCCGGCGTGGGGATAAAGTCCTGTACCTGCTGGGGATGATAACCCCTGTCACGGATGAACTCAGCCAGTTCAATGGCATCCTCCAGCTTCGCGCCCGGATGGCTGGACATGAAATAAGGTACCAGGTACTGCTTCATCCCCAGCTTTTTATTCATGGCCGTGAACCTGTCCACAAACCGTTCATAGACCTTGCGGCCGGACTTGCCCATCATCCGCGTCACCCTGTCGGTGATATGCTCCGGGGCAATCTTCAACTGGCCGCTGATATGGTACTTGCACAGCTCTTCCAGAAAGTTGTCCTTGGCCAGCAGCAAATAGTCAAAACGTACTCCTGAGCGGACAAAGACCTTTTTCACGCCGGGAACCGCCCTGAGCTCCCTCAGCAGCTTGATATAATCGCTGTGGTCAGCCACCAGATTCTGACAGGGCACAGGCGACAGGCAGGGCTTGCCCCGGCAGGTTCCCCTCTCCAGCTGCGCGTCACAGCTTGTCCGCCGGAAATTGGCCGTCGGGCCGCCCACATCGTGGATATAGCCCTTAAACCCCGGCAGCTTTGTAAGAATACGCGCCTCCCGTAAAAGGGATTCATGACTGCGCCGCTGAATAATCCGCCCTTCATGGGAGATGATGGCGCAGAAGTTACAGCCGCCAAAACAGCCCCGCTGGCTGAGCAGGCTGAACTGCACCTCAGCGATGGCCGGCACGCCGCCATCCTTATCATAGATGGGATGCCATGTCCTTTGATAGGGCAAATCGTATATCTCGTCCATCTCTTCCTCGGACAAGGGTTTGGCCGGTGGATTCTGCACCACACACCATTCATCATTCTGCTGAGCCAGCTTCCGCCCACGGAAAGCATCCTGCTCCAGATATTCCAGCTTAAAGGCTGCGGCAAACTGCTTTTTATCAGCCGCCACCTCTGCATAGGAGGGCAGCGGCAGGTAATCCCAGACATAATCCATATCGGGAACCTTGTAGCAGGTTCCCGGGACATCCTGAATATTGCCGATTTCCACACCCTGCTGCAAATCAGCGGCCACCTGTAAAAGCGCCCGTTCCCCCATGCCAAAAATCAGCAAATCGGCACCGCTGTCAACCAACATGGAACGGCGCACTTTATCCGACCAGTAATCATAATGAGCAAGACGCCGCAGGCTGGCTTCGATGCCGCCGATGATGATGGGTACATCGGGATACAGTTCCCGCAGACGATTGCAGTAAACGATGGTGGCCCGTTCCGGCCGATAGCCGGCCCGTCCCCCCGGTGAATAGGCATCCTGATGCCGTGTTTTTTTTGCCGCGGTAAACTTATTAAGCAGGGAATCCATATTGCCAGCAGACACAAGAAACCCCAGCCGCGGTTTCCCCAGGCGGTTAAAATCCCTGGTAGAATGCCAGTCCGGCTGGGGAATAAGACCTACCTTATAGCCATGTTTTTCCAGCAGCCGGCACAAAATAGCCGGCCCAAAACTAGGGTGGTCCACATAAGCATCGCCGGAGACAAAGATGAAATCCAGTTCATCCCAGCCCCGCTGCGCCATATCTGTTTTGCTGATTGGCAAAAATTCGTTCATTACTTCCTGCTGTCCTTTTTGTCTGCGTTAGCACTAACAGCACCGGTCAGAGACTCTGGCGTAAAGCTTTTTTCCACAACCTGACCAATATCACCGGCCTTGCCCATGGTCTGCCCGTTGACACTGAGTTCGACGGCCCCGGCATTGCCGGCCGTGATAACGACTTTGCTCTTGCCCTTCCAGGTCTGCGACTTGCCGGCTTCCATCGTACCTTCGTACACGGTCTTGCCGTCAGCTACGACCTGTGTCCAGCAGCGGTCGGTGAACTTAGCAACCAGTTCCACGCCGTCAATCTTCTTCGCTGCAGGAGTTGTTTCTGCCGGCTGCTTGTCTGCCGGTTTAGTGCTGCTGACCGCTTTCTTGGCGGTCTGTGTCACCTGCTTGGCCGGAGCCTTGCTGGCGCTGTTGTTGTCATCCATGGACAACAGGAAATAAGCGCCGCCTGCCACCAGAATGACAATCACCGCAATCAGCCATGAATTCTGACGGCTGCTGTCTGCCGCAGTGCGTTCCCTAAAATCACTGCCCGTAGCCAGCTTGGCGCGGGCTTCGTCCCGGGTACGTTCTTCAACTGCCTGCAATCGCTCTTCCCGTTCCGCAGCCGCTGCTGCATCCTCAGGATGATTTTCTTCCGTAAACTGCTGTACAGCCGCATCCGCATCAATCCGCAGGAATGCCGCATAATTGCGGACAAATCCCTTGGCATAAACCTTGCCCGGCAGTTTATCGTATTCACCTTTTTCAATTGCTTCTATATATAAGGAGCGAATGCTCGTTCCTTTAGCGATATCCTGAATAGTTAAATTTTGACGTTCACGTTCATTACGCAGTTTGTCACCAATCATACTAAAAATTACCTCCCCCATATTGCAGGATGCTCCCTTCATAGCATCACTATACATCATTATACATAAATCAGCAGGGTAATACAAATTTTTTTTAAAAGGGAAACGCCCGTTACATGCCGAATATGCTAAAGAGAAACGAGGGATAATCATGAAAAAATTTCTGAAGTATATTCTTTTAGTCATCATACCACTGATATTGGCTGGCGGCACAGGCTATTACTGGTTCAGCAGCGGACAGGCTGTCCCGGTCATCATAAGCATAGCTGTCACCACGTTTATCGCAGCCCTGCCCCTGCCGTGGCTGCTAAGTTCCTGTCTGCCCTTTATCAAGGGGCGGAAGCTGGCAGAGCAGGCGGATATCTCCATTCCCACCAAAGGGCAGATGCTGGCAGCCAGCACCATTGACACTCTGGTACTGAGCCGCCACGGTGTCATAACCGAAGGTCAGCCTTATGTTGCTTCGCTGTACCCGGCCGGTGTCAGTCAAAATACCCTGCTGGCTCTGGCTGCCTCAGCAGAAAAACAGGCCACCCATCCCGTCGGCCGGGCCATTTACGAAACAGCACATCAGCGCGGTGTAAAACTTCTGGAGGCCACGGCTTTCAACGAAATCCCCGGCTGCGGCGTTGAAGCCATCGTGGGACGCAACTCCCTGCGCGTGGGCAATCTGGCCTGGCTGAAACGCGAAAAAGTAAAAATCGGCGCCGACCTTGTCACCAAGAATGACCAACTGGCCCAGCGCGGCCACACAACGGTCTTTGTCACCAACGGCCAATACTGCCGGGGCATTATTGCCATAGATGACGGCGTGGCCGATGATACCCTGCGCACCCTGCGCAAGCTGAAACGCAGCCATCTGCGGCTCATCATGCTGACCAGTGAAAACAAGCGCACTGCCGAAGCCTTGGGCCGCAAGGCAGGTCTTGATGACGTACACAGCCAGCTGGACAGCGATGGCAAAATCCGGGAATTGCAGCTCCTCAAGGCGCGCGGCACCGGCGTGGCTTTGGTAGAAAGAGGATTCATCCCCCGAGAGCTTCAGGCTGCCGCCGATGCCGCCATTGAGCTGGCACCGGCTCATAATGAAAAGGAGCCAGCCGCAGTTTCCCCCGAGCAGCAAACCCCGGGCGCAATTTTCCTCAAAAGCGGTCTCTTATGGGATTTGACCACGCTTATTGACATCAGCCAAAGCATCCTGAAACGCATTTCCCAAAACAAAGTGATAGCTGTCACCGCCTGGCTGCTGATTGTCCCTGCCGCTGCCGGCCTGCTCTTCCCTCTGGGCGTACCTTTCCTGCCGCCATGGGGCGCGTTATGCGGACAGGTGCTGGCGCTGCTGCTTGTCACCATAAATTCCCTGCGTTAAAAAAGACGCTGTGCTAAAATACTTTCGCATTTCAGCACAGCGTCTTTTTTATGCTCTCACATATAAGGTTTTCACGCGGATATTGACTTCATGAACAATCATACCTGTCATATACTCCACCGCTTCCCGTATTTCCTGCTGGGTTTTGGTTATCAGCGTGGGAATATGGTTGCCGTAGGTCAGTACCACATCACAGACTATCATCAAGCCCTGATCTTCATTGCCATGCATGAGGTGCTCGACCTTGAGGCCATCCACCTTGGTAATGGCCTCCATATTCTTCATCGTTGCCTTGACAATGGACTTAATGGCTGAATCATCAATGCTCAGCTTGCCAAAGTAACTGAACACCGGCCGCACAATGGACTTTTCCCCCAGACGCCGCCGCTTGGTAGAAGACCGCTTAAAGAGCGTCTGCAACGGATCCACCAGATAGCCGGAAAAATGCGGCTTCAACTCAATGGTGGGCACGGGAATGATGTGCTTGCCTTCCTTCAGACGATGGAACTGCGCCATAGCCATTTCCTGCTTCGTGGCCACGTCCTCGATATGTATAATTTTAGCAATTTGCGGCAGGTGCAAAGCCTTGGCTATCTTATAGACCATATTTTCCGAAGTTCCCAAAATGAGGATACGGTGCGGCTTGGCCTCCTTGATGGCTGCCTGCACCTCTTCAGCATGACCGGGCAGAACAAAAATCGCCCGACGCACCGCCATAATCTTGCTGGGCTCCTTCTTGGCTGAATGACCGCCCACTATCTTGCCGTCCTTAATCAGGATTCCGTCATCAATAATGGCATCCGCCTTGTTTTGATGCGCCACAATCAGCGCGTGGTGACTTTTGCCGGTACCGCTGGGGCCGACTAAAGCTATCACATCCATATACTGCTCTCCTGACTAATATTTAACTAAATCTACCTAAACTTGCCTAAGGTACGATAAAAAGCCTCTGCCCATTTGTCTTCAATGGTAAAAATACCTATCTCTGTGGGTTGTCTGGTGGGATAACCATGATAATCCGAACCCCCGGAGGGCAGAAGATTAAATTCCTTAGCCATCATATAATAACGTGCCGTATCATCCGCATCATGCTGGGGATAAAATACCTCCAGCCCCTCTATGCCACGCTGGCACAAGTCGCGTACCAGCTCATCATCTCCCACCAGTTTGGGATGAGCCAGCACAGGGGTTCCGCCGGCAGCTTTTATGAGTTCAATGATTTCTTCCACTTCCAGATGGTAATGGGGCACATAGGCCGCCTTTCCCTTCTGCAGCACCGCCCCGAAAGCCTCACGCACACTGGCAAAACACTTTTTTTTCACCAGCACCCGGGCGATATGGGAACGGCTGATGGATTTGCTGCCGCCTGCCAAGGTCAGCACTTCACCTTCGGTGATGGGATAGCCCAACTGCTGCAGCTTTTCCACCATCTCACTGAAACGGGTCCAGCGCGCTTCCGTCACATCATTTAATTTGTCGATAAGCTCAGGATAATATATATCCACATTGTATCCCAAAATATGAATTTCGTGCATCGGATGATGAGCACTGAACTCAATCCCCGGAATCAGATGTATTCCTTTGGTAGGATAACTTCCGTTCTCATAAAGATAGCTGATTCCTTCCACGGTATCGTGGTCAGTGATAGCTATGTATTTGAGACCGGCAGCTCTTGCCGCTGCCACCACTTCCTCCGGTGTGAGTTTGCCATCGGAGTAGGTAGTGTGCATGTGCAAATCACTTGCCATTTATGTCACTCCTGTACCCTGCTCAGCGCGGCTCCACAATCAGTTTAATAGCCGTCCGCTCTTCACCTTCAATATTGATATCGGTGAAGGCAGGAATGCAGATAAGGTCAATGCCATGGGGAGCTACGAAGCCACGGGCAATGGCCACAGCCTTTACCGCCTGATTGAGGGCACCGGCACCGATAGCCTGCATTTCCGCACTGGAATGTTCTCTTAAAACACCGGCCAGCGCGCCTGCAACTGAATTAGGGTTTGATTTAGCAGATACTTTCAAGATTTCCATGATTAGCACACGTCCTCTCTTGCAACAAAACTGGAACAATGTCTACGATTTTCCTATAACAACACCTAATTTATACTAAGGTAATTATTCGGCATACAGAAAAGAATTCCTGCCTCATGAAAAAATCTTTATTGGTATTTGCCATTATTCTCTTATCATGATGCGTTC
>JAGAYB010000002.1 GCA_017940705.1 Selenomonas sp.
CGCAGAGTTTTTGCAGCGCCGCCTCCGGGTCGAGATACCATTCACTGCCGCGTACCCGGATAAACTGCTAGCCCAGACGCTCCAGAATGGCCTGATTGTAACGCTCCTCAGCCGCCGCCTGAATACTGTCTACCCAGTGCTCGCCCTGCGTCACCAGCAAGGCCCGGCAGCCGTCGCCTTCCACTACCAGCGGCAGGTCCATCGTTCCGACCAACATGTGCTGGCGCAGGCTGTAGCCCTGTGCCCTTAAAGCTGCTGCCACGGCAATCTCCAACGAGCCGGGCTCCTTGTCAGAAGCCGCTGTTAAAACATGGGGGCTTTGCACGTACTCGATTAAATCACGGCGCAAATCACCGGGCTTTAATTCCGCCAGCCCCATCGAATGGAAAACCCACAGCTGGTCACGGGCGCGGCTGACCGCTACATTATAGCGTTTGACCGTATCGCCGCCGTGGCCTTCACCCACGAGCCGCAGCTGGTGGCTTTCCTCTGCTTCCCCGGCGCTGTCCACCAGCGACAGGAAAATGACATCCCGTTCATCGCCCTGAAAATTGCCGGGATTGCCGCAGAGGAAATCACAGGCTTCCAGCGCGCTGATGCCGATTTTTTCTGCCGCCAGCTCCCGAATCAGCTTGGCCTGTTCGTCCCCCAGCAGGGAAATGACGCCAAAGGTCTTGCCTGCGTAAGCCGGTTCTGCCAGACAGGCCGCCAGCTGGGCTACAATCGCCTCAGCCTCCGCCGGATTGCGTTTCTTCCCGGACTCACGCCTGCCGTCCGGCACCTCGACAGACACCAGTGGCTGAAGCGGGCCGCAGCCTGCTTCGCGCAGCGGACGGATACGGCCGTCGTAGGCCAGCTTGTTGGAATAGCCGATAATCTCCGGCACACAGCGGAAATGCTCGGTGAGCATCCGCGCGGTAAAATTCATCTGGGCGATATCATACAGGGATGTGTCCATCGTGTACAGGGAGGCGTGCTTAATAACCCCCTCAATGGTAACGCTCTGCAGGTGGGTGATATCTGCCGCCGTCACCCCCACCGCCGCCGGGCTGACCTGCTTATCGTCACCAACGATGATGACCTTCCTGCCGAAGTACAGCAGCGGCAGGGCGGTAATATCTGCCTGACTGGCCTCGTCAATGATGATAACATCGAATTTGGGGCTGGCCGGATTGAGGTTCTGCCAGACCCGTGCCAAAGGCATAATCCAGGCAGGCACAGCGCCCTGCGCCTCCAGCATACATTCCCGGGCTTCCTTAATATGCCTTGCCGCATACCGTCCTTTGCCCCGGCCGATTTTGACCACGGCCTTGCTCCAGCCCACGAGACTGGCCTGCAAATCCGTCCCCGACACATTTTCCAGCAGTTTTTGCCAGGCCAGCTTTTCTGCCAGCTTGGCCGTTACCTGATGAAGTTCCTGCGTCAGCCTGCCGATATCCCCCGAAATCTTTTGGACATCCAGCTGCGGCAGCGCCCCCAGCTCACGCTTGAACTGTGCATAAAGCCATGCCTGTCCGGCCTCCGCCGGCGCCTTGCTTCCTTCTGGCTCGCCCACCTGCGCGGCTATAGCCTGCGCCCAGGCAGGCGCCGCTGCCGACAGACGTTCCATAAGGTCAAGACGCTCATAGTAGGCAGGCAGCAAATCCTCATAGCGCAGCAGTTTATCATAGGCAGCCGCATACGCCTCAGCATCACTGCTGTTGAGGGCTGTCATAAATTCATAACTGAGCGCGCCGTCACTTGCGCCCAGTGAGCGCTTGGTGGTGTAGAGCTTGTCCGCTTCATCCTGACGGCTCTCCTGCATGAGGAGCAGTTTCTGCCAGGCAGGATAATCCTCGCGCAGCCACCGCAGCTGCTCTGTCATTTCCTCATGGGGCGTGGCAAAGGGATTCGGACTGTAGATAAGTTCCGCGTCCACGCCTGCCTGCCTGAGAATGAGCATGAGTTCCGCCCAAAAATCCTTTTGCCAGTGTACCAGCCCCATGACCTGCCGGAAACGAGCTGCCAATAAATCATCCAAATCATCGCCGATTTTTGCCAATTCCTCACAGCTCATCATCCCGAAGGGCACCAGTAGCTGCTCCCACTTGCGCACCGCCTCCTGACGCGCCTGCTGCAAGGCCACATACTGCAAGGCCAGCTGACAGTCCTGACCGCTTTCCAGCCCATGGCCGTCAATGACAAATTCCCGGGCAATCCTGCCCCATTGCTGATGGCGCATTTTCGTCCACCATGACAGACGGCCGTCAGCCGCAAAAGCATCAGCCATTTCTGCCAAGGTCTGGATAAATTCCTGATTAAGGGCGCGTTTCCCCGTATAGGCAAACTCATGACCGAACAAGCGCGTCATGGTCTGCCCCTTCAGCTGTCCGACCCGGGCGATGGCTCTTTCCAGCATCTGCCAGACTTCCATGTGGGCACCGCCCAATTTGCCGGCCAGAATGGCCTCCTGCGCCCACTTTTCGTCCAATGTGGCAAAATCGACAGTCGCATAGAGCTTTTGCGCTGCCAGCAGCCGTTCCCGGGAAAGGTCGCCCGGCGCCACCAGCTGGCCTTTTTTCACCAGACGGCCATTGCTGTCCACCGCCGCCTCCTGCAAGCCAGCCAGCAGCCCCTGCATTTCCGCCTGGTCTTTGGCCGTGCGCGTGAGAATATCTGCCGCTTCGCTGGGCGGCAGCAGCTCACTTCTGGCCGGCAGGTTTTCGCCCACCTCTTTAAGACTGACCGCATCAAAGACCGCATTGGAACCGTAAAGGCGTTCCAGCTCGCCCTCGGTCAGCGGCAGCGGCACAGCCGCCACCTCTCCGGGCACAATGCCGTCAAGCTCCTGATGGTCATGGATAAAGGCCGCCATGCGCGACAGGGACCAGACCTTGCCCCCCAGTTCAAAATAATCGCGCTTGGCCTCCAGCCGCTGAATCTGTTCCAGACTGCTGCGCAGCCTGTCCAGTTCGCTCAGGATGGCACGGCGTTTCTCCTGCAGCCGCAGGGCATCTTTTCCCAGTTCTTCGGGGTTATCCTGCGACAGCCGCTCACAGATGCCCTGCACGGAATGCAGCATATCGGCTTTTGCATCGCCGATAAGGGATACACACAAATCCTGTATGCCTGCCGGCAGCTTTTCCTTGAGTACCGACAGAGCCTTGCTGGCAGCGCTGGTGACGAGTACATGCTGCCCCTGCGCGAGAAAATGCCCCAGCAGGTTGGCAATGGTATGGGTCTTGCCCGTGCCCGGCGGCCCCTGTACCACTACAGCCGGAGAATTTTCTATCTTCCGGGCAATGGCCAGCTGCTCTGCATTGGCCTCCTTGGTCAGCAGAATTTCCTCCGCCTCGCCGCGGATATCAGCAAGGTTCAGTGAAAACGGCTCGGCCTGCTCCGGCGCTGCCGCCGGGTCGACAATTCTTGTCAGCGCCTCCGGCACATCGCCGTTTTTATCAATATAATCCAGCAGTCTGGCAATACCGCGCTCCATACCGGCACTGCGGCGGCGCAGAAACAGCACCTGCCGTGAATAAGTGAGGTACCAGTCTGTAGGCAGGATGTCAAAGCGATTGTCCGCATAACGGCAGTTGGGCGTCAAAACTCCTGCCGCCTCCGTCAGAAACGCCTCCATCCCTTCCGCCCAGGGATGGATATCCCGTTCTTCCACCAAAGCCGCAAACTCACGCAGTCCCTCAGGCTCCACCCCCGGCATATCCTGAAACATATCCATGTAAATTTCCGTAGGATAATCGGCCTCCCTGACCTGCATTTTTCCCTGCCGGTCATAGTGCAGCTGCACCCGTTTCAGCAGCAGCGGATGATTTACCGCCGAATCAAGGCCGCTGAGGAACATGGCGTTGCCGATGACCAGTTCCAGCCCCTCGGGGTCTTTGCGGCATCTGTCGTAGATTTCGTACAGCTCCATAAACAATTTCTGGGTACGGCTCTTTACCATTTCCCCGGAACGCCAGAGCGTGCGCTGCCGCTTCCATTTTTCCAGTGCCGCCAGACGCACCCCGGAATCCACAAACCGCTCCATCACGTCGCCCAGCCGGCTGTCATGGCGCAGTTTTTCCTCCCGGGCCTCGATATCGGCCACCGCAAAATCCCGGTAATTGGGCGTGCGAATCCAGCCCAGCAGGTCAAAGGGCAGTTCCGGGCACGGCGTAAACTCCGGTTTTGCCACTTCCAGCAGTACCCCGTCCTCCCGTTCCCCCGGCGCATAGGTGCAGATTCGCTTGGGGTCTACGGGCAGTTCATCCACAAACAGGGACCACACTTCATTTTTTATGCCCCGGACAATGTTTTGCCGCAGGGCGCACACCTGACGAATATAGTCGATTAACTTTAATACCTTTTTTTGGTTATCCATACTGACCTCAGATACATACACATTTAACACGCAGTTATCCACAAAAACTCTCACATATCCACAGATTTACGCTAAATTCTGTGGATAACTCCTATTTCATATACCCTTTACATTTATTCTACCGATATAAGCTATTTCCTGCAACTAAAGAACACCTCCTCGGCAGAACCTTTCATAAGCAAATAAAATTATCCTGCCACAAGGTTTTTATCACCGGCTTACCGAATATATTAAAAGTATGTTTCATTACAGAAAGGAGCTTCTCTATGCAGAATTATAAAATTGCTGTCATTGCCGGTGATGGTATCGGCCCTGATGTTATCGCTGAAGGAAAAAAAGTATTGCAAGGCATTGCCGGACTTGACGGAAGTTTCCAGGTGGAATTTACCGATTTCCCCTGGGGCTGTGAATACTATTTACAAAACGGCTGCATGATGCCGGAAAACGGTCTGGATATACTTAAGGATTTCGATGCGATTTACCTTGGGGCGGTGGGCTATCCCGGCGTTCCCGACGATGTTTCCCTGCAGGGCCTGCTCTTAAAAATCCGCCGGGGCTTTGACCAGTATATCAACCTCCGCCCGGTAAAACTCTTAAAAGGTGCGCCCTGCCCCCTGAAGGATGTCACGGGGGCAGACATCGACATGGTAGTGGTGCGCGAAAACAGCGAAGGTGAATACGCCAATGTCGGCGCCCGGCTTTATCCCGGTACCTTGCAGGAAGTCGCCCTGCAGACGGGCGTTTTCTCCCGCAAGGGCTGTGAGCGCGTCATCCGCTATGCCTACGAGCTGGCCAAAAAGGAAGGCAAAACTCTCACCAATATCAGCAAGGCTAACGCCCTGGGCTACTCCATGGTGTTCTGGAATGAAATCTTTGCCGAAGTGGGGAAAGATTATCCAGAAGTAAAGACCAGCAGTCTGATGGTAGACGCGGCCAGCATGTTCTTTGTCAAAGATCCCAAACGCTTCCAAATCGTAGTGACCAGCAACCTCTTCGGTGATATCATCACGGATTTGGGCGCAGCCATCGCCGGCGGCATGGGACTGGCAGCCGGTGCCAACCTCAACCCGGAAAAGAAATTCCCCAGCATGTTTGAGCCCATCCACGGCAGCGCCCCG
>JAGAYB010000291.1 GCA_017940705.1 Selenomonas sp.
GCAGCCGCTCGGCAGTAAGCCCCGAAGCTGCTGCATCTATCCCCAAAAACATACTCATAGTCTCATTCCTGTACTCTTTCTACCGCCAGCTTAGGAACATACCTGCTCCTTAACTCTGTCCGCTGGTGATAACGTTCTTCAATTTCGTCATGTAACTGCCCAGCTGTGTAGCCATAGCGTTATAATAAAGCTGATTCTTCGACAGGCTGGCCATTTCGATATCAATGTCAACATTGTTGTCATCGACACGCATGGTCGTGGTCTGGTCTTCTTCAATCACCGCGTGTACCTTTCCATGTATGGGAATGGGCAGATGGCGGTCATGGGTGCGCACAATTGCCAAACGCCTGTCATCATCATCAAGATGCAGTTCCTTGGCCAGCAGGTCTTCAAAGTTCACCGCGCTGCGCTTAAAATGCGGAGTATTCACGTTAGCGATATTGTTGCTGATAACCTCCTGCCGCAGATTAGCTGCTGACATTCCCCGTGACAGGTAGTCAAAATTTGCAGAATTCATAATCTGATCCAGCATGCCGGAATCACACCCCTTTCCGATTCACTCTCTAAAGTTGCCTTTTATTTATTTTCTACATAATGGTTATAACTCCTTCCCAACTTTAGCATTTTTTTCTCATTTAAACAAGTATAATATTGTTTTTTAGCAATAAAAAAAGACCGGCGCCTACAACGCCAGCCTTTGCTTCTGTATTTATAACGCCGTTGTTCCAGTTTTGCCATAGGCAAAACTTCTTCTTGGCGTTTCAACGAGGCGGGAGATATGCTCGTCGCCTGTTTTGGTATTAGTGCCCCCACCTGCTGAGGTGGGGGACATTTTCTTGCCTCGTTATCAGACCTTCAGTTTTCGCACTTCGTCCATCAGGAACTCGTTGAGGACGCGGATATTCGTGCCCTTCATGCCCAGAGACTTGGACTCAATGACCCCGGCAGACTCGAACTTGCGCAGGGCATTGACGATTACCGACCGGGTAATCTTGACTTCATCGGCGATTTTTGAGGCCACGATGGTCGTGCCGCCCTCGGGGTCGGTCAATGCTTCCAAAATGGCTCTGGCGGCCTTGCTCTCGGAATAGGACAACGTGTTCAAGGCAATCTGTACCGTTGCCTTCTTGCGGGCTTCGATTTCAATTTTTTCTGCGTGATCGCGCAGCATTTCCATACCTACTACCGTAGCGCCGTACTCGCAGAGCAGCAAATCCTCATCGCTGAACTCTTCATCATACTTGGCCACAATCAGCGTACCGATGCGTTCGCCCACGCCATAGATAGGAACGATGGTGGTATTCTTGCCGTTGAACATGCACTTGGTATTTTCCTCGTAAGCGCACATTCCGGTCTTGGAGTGAAGATTGGCATTAGTTTCGTCCATGCGCATCAGCCAGTTCACATAAGCCTTCGGGAATTCGCCCTGATTGATCACCTTGTCGACCATCATGTCACATTCAAAGTCATCAATAAAGGCATAGCCAAAGACTTTGCCCTTCTTGTTGGTTATATAGACATTAGCATTGAGAACATTGCTGAGAACCCGGGAAATTCCATCGTACTCCACATTCTCCGAGCGTTGCAGGAGACGGTTTATCTTTCTTGTTTTTTCTAACAGTGTTGCCATTAGCTCTGCTCCTTTACCAAAATATTTTGACAGTCATACCGCCAAGGCTGACCGTCTTATACACATCTGTAAATATTTTATCATATTTTTCAAAATAATCATAGATGCTGAATAATATTTTTAATTAAATTTTCTTATTATTTTTGGCAATGAAGAGAGGAATCCTGCTAAAGATTCCTCTCTTCACCAATTTTACAGAATAAATTGCGACAAATCCCGGTTCACAACAATGTCTGCCAGCTGCTTGTCCACATAAGCAGCGTCGATGACAACGTGCTTTTCCGTGAGTTCAGGGGCCGTGAAGCTCACTTCCTCCAGCAGCTTTTCCAGCAGCGTGTGGAGGCGGCGGGCACCAATGTCCTCGGCCTGTTCGTTGACATCACAGGCCAGCTGGGCCAGACGGCCAATGGCCTCGTCCTTAAATTCCAGTTCCACGCCTTCCGTAGCCAGCATGGCTTTATACTGCTTCAGCAGAGCATTCTGCGGCTCCGTCAGGATTTTCTCAAAGTCTTCCTTGCGCAGGGATTTGAGTTCCACCCTGATGGGGAAACGCCCTTGCAGCTCGGGAATCAAATCCGAGGGCTTTGCCATGTGGAATGCGCCGGCGGCAATGAACAGCACATGGTCGGTCTTTAAGGGGCCGTACTTTGTCATCACGGTAGAGCCTTCCACAATGGGGAGGATATCGCGCTGCACGCCCTCACGGGACACATCAGCGCCGGAAGAGTTGCCCTTGACTGCAACTTTGTCAATTTCATCCAAAAAGACAATGCCGCTGTACTCGGCAACACGGATGGCTTCATCAGCCACCGCTTCCATGTCCACCAGCTTTTCCGCTTCCTCCTGAGTAAAAATCTTTCTGGCCTGCTCTACAGTCACTTTGCGTTTACGGTGACGCTTGGGCATGAGGTTGCCAATCATATCCTGAATGTTGTCTCCCATGCTTTCAAGGCTGGAGCCGGCAAACATCCCCACCATGGGCTTGCCGGTATCCTCTACATCAATTTCGATGGTTTCCTGCTCCAGCTCGCCCTTTTCCAGACGTTTGCGTACCCAGTCACGGCCTGCCTGATACTTGGGTTCCTTAGGTTCTTCCTGTTCCTGCTCATCATCGGAGCCGCCAAAGAGCCGCCCCAGCGGATTGGTATTTTTCTTCGGCTCAGGGACAAACACATCGAGAATCCGTTCTTCGGCCATTTCCTTGGCCTTGTCCTGCACAGCGTCCAGACGCTGGCGGCGTACCATCCGCACGGAGGTTTCTGCCAGATCGCGCACGATGGATTCCACATCCCGGCCCACATAGCCCACCTCGGTGAACTTGGTCGCCTCCACCTTGATAAAGGGGGCATTGACCAGTTTGGCCAGACGCCGGGCAATTTCTGTTTTGCCTACGCCGGTGGAGCCAATCATCAAAATATTTTTGGGCACCACATCCTCCTGCATATCCTGCGAGAGCTTGCGGCTGCGCCAGCGGTTGCGCAGGGCAATGGCCACGGATTTTTTCGCTTCGTCCTGACCTACGATGTATTTATTCAGTTCCTCCACTATCTGGCGCGGAGTCTGTTCATTCGTTCCAAAATTTTCCATTTAGTCCAGTTCCTCCACCTTGATGTTATGATTGGTAAAGACACAGATATCAGCGGCAATGGACAAGGCTTCTTTCGCGATTTCCCCGGCTGTCATGTCCGTGTGCTTGGCCATCGCCCGGCCTGCCGACAGTGCGTAAAAACCGCCGGAGCCAATGGCTGCCACATCGCCGTCCGGCTCAATGACCTCGCCGTTGCCTGAAAGCATCAGCATGGTATCCTTGTCCGCAACCAGCAGCAGCGCCTCCAGCTTGCGCAGGATTTTATCCGTGCGCCACTCCTTGGCCAGCTCGACAGCCGCGCGCTGCAAATTGCCGTTATAGGCTTCCAGCTTGGCCTCAAACTTTTCAAAGAGGGTAAAGGCATCTGCCACGGAACCGGCAAACCCGGCCAGCACCTGATTATGATAGAGGCGGCGGACTTTCCGGGCATTGGCCTTCATAATGGTGTGTTCTCCGAAAGTCACCTGACCGTCACCGGCGATAGCCGTCCTGCCATTTTTGCGTACCGCGCAGATTGTCGTTGCATGAAATTGTGTTTCCACTGTAATCAGCCTCCAATAGCCGGCTTAAAGTCCTCAATGGCCTGTAAAGCCCGCTCAGCAAGTTTCATTTTCTTAGCTTTTTTATCCTTGATGATTTTGCCGTTTTCATTGCGCATGACAATGGCGGGCAAAATGCCAAAGTTCATATTCATAGGCTGGAAATGCTTGGCCTCACTGGTGGTGATGTAGTGCGCCAGAGCACCGTGGCAGGTTTCCTCCGGGAATACCAGCGGTGCTTTGCCCTCAGCCATACGGGCGGCATTGACACCGGCTACAAGGCCAGAAGCCGCTGACTCCACATAGCCTTCCACGCCCGTCATCTGCCCGGCAAAGAACAGATTGTCAATGTCCTTAAACTGGAAGGTCGGACGCATGTGCCGGGGTGAATTCAGGAAGGTATTGCGGTGCATTACGCCATAGCGCAAAAACTCTGCCTGCTCCAGTCCCGGAATCATACCGAAGACCCGGCGCTGTTCCGGCCATTTCAAATGCGTCTGAAAACCGACAATATTATAAAGCGTAGCCGAAGCATTGTCCTGTCTGAGCTGTACCACCGCATAGGGCCGCACGCCCGTTTCCGGGTGTTCCAGCCCCACAGGCTTTAGCGGGCCAAAGAGCAGCGTGTCCTGTCCGCGGCTGGCCATAACCTCCACGGGCATACAGCCTTCAAAGAATTTTTCCTTTTCAAAGTCCTTGGTCGGTGCTTTTTCCGCATTTACCAGTTCCGTCCAAAAGGCTTCATATTCTTCCTTGGTCATGGGACAGTTGATATAGGCAGCTTCGCCCTTGCCATAGCGTGAAGCCCGATAGGCCTTTGACATGTCAACGGATTCCAGACTGACAATCGGGGCCGCCGCATCGTAGAAGTACAGGGAATCATCGCCTGTAAGCCTTGCAATTTCCTCCGCCAGTTTTCCCTCCGTCAAAGGGCCGCTGGCCACGATGGTAAGAGAATCCTCTGACAGGGGAATTTCCGTCAGTTCCTTATGCACGACCATAACATTGGGGTGTCCCCCCACTTTGTCCGTAATGTACCGGCTGAAACCATGACGGTCAACGGCCAGAGCGCCGCCTGCCGGAACCTTGGTGGCATCGGCAGCTTCCATGACAATGGAACCCAAACGGCGCATTTCCTCTTTCAGCACGCCCACCGCATTTTCCAAGCCTGCGCCGCGCAGGGAATTACTGCAGACCAGTTCGGCAAAATCCGCCGTCTTGTGCGCCGGCGTGGATTTTTCCGGGCGCATTTCATAGAGCGTCACCTGCGCCCCCCGATTGGCCGCCTGCCATGCAGCCTCGGCGCCTGATA
>JAGAYB010000292.1 GCA_017940705.1 Selenomonas sp.
CCAATATCAATATAACGCAAAAGAATATCCTTGTAAATATTCACCGCGCAAATTTAATCAAAATCTAACCTTAGGATAGCGGTCATCCACCTTCTGCCCGTCCTTGGTCTGCCGGAACAGCCACTCCCTGATGGCTTCGATAACATAGGCAAAGGACCATGTGTACATGTGGCTGCCCCCGGCAAAGACCGTATAGTTTATCGGATAGCCAGCCGCCATTTCCGCGGTGTTCCACTGGCAGGCCACCAGCCACTGCGCGGCGAACAAGTCGGGATATTTGTCGCTGATGGCAATATTGGCCATGCCGCCCTGCGACTGCCCCGTACCGTAAATGCGGTTCTTATCCACGCTGTAGCGGTCAATCACATCCAGCAGCAAGTCCGTCACAAGCGTCAGCCCCGGTGTCCAGACGTTTTCATCCGTGGTCAGCATGCCCAGTTTCTCCACCAAATCCTTAGTATACTGCGGCGCCAGAACAATGCACTCACGCTTCTTCTGCTCCATACCGTATGTCCATACCACAGCCCCGTTGCCTTGAAATAACGGTGTTTTGACCGCGTTGATATTCGCGCTGGCATCAGCGACAAAAAACAGCAGGGGATATTTTTTGTTGGGGTCGTAATTTTCCGGCAGGTAAAGATTATAAGGCATCACCGCGCCTACCTGCTCGTCATTGTACTCGTACTGCTTAAAACGCTCAATGTCCGGCTCTTGCAAAGCGCTTGCCGTCACCAGCGGCGTGGGAGCATACTTCGTGCCATCCATGGCGGTAAGGGGATTTACCTGCCTGCCGCCGGGACACCTGCCATGTACACACCTGTCCCCACCAAAGCCAGCGCCAGCAATTTCTGATATTTTTGCATCATCATACCTCCTGCAAAAGCATTTACGCAAATAAAAAAATCGACGCGCCCCCAACTGGGTAGAAAACGCCTGCGCATTTTCCACGTCGATTTTCTGCTGCCAAAACAGCACGGCTCCTACACAGCCGCTTATGCTATTGTCTTTACTATATCACAAGCTATTCAACGTGACAATATTTTTTCGATAATTATAACGCAGTCACATACTAATTGACAATAGTATACCCTCCTGTTATAATTATTTACAAATTTACGCTTAATAATCATTCTCTCTACACACAGGAGGAAAGCGATGAGTAAAAAATATTTCCCTTTGTCCATTGACAAGCTACAAGAAATCATCAAAAAATATCCTACGCCGTTTCATATATATGAAGAAAAAGCCATCCGGCAGAATATCCGCGCTTTAAAGGAGACCTTCGCCTGGGCGCCGGCTTTTTATGAAAAATTTGCCGTGAAAGCTCTGCCCAATCCGCGTATCGTGCAGATTCTCCACGAGGAGGGCGCAGGTACCGACTGCAGCAGTCTGGCGGAACTTCTCATCTCCGAGGCCGCCGGCCTGAAAGGCGAAGAAATCCTCCTGACCTCCAACGACACCCCTGCCGATGAATTTCAGAAGGCCATCGAACTCGGCGCCATCATCAATCTGGACGACATCACCCATCTTAACTATCTGGAAGAAAACGCCGGTCTGCCGCAGGTGCTCTGCTTCCGCTACAATCCCGGCGACGCCGTGGATGGCAATGATATCATCGGCAGGCCCACCGAAGCCAAATACGGCCTGACCCACGCGCAGATGCTGGAAGGCTACCGCCGCGCCAAGGAAAAGGGCGTAAAACGCTTTGGCCTTCATACGATGGTTGCCTCCAACGAGCGCCGTCCCGAAGCCTTTTATCTCACAGCCAGACTCATGTTTGAGCTGGCTGTGGAACTCAAGGAAAAACTGGACATCTCCGTGGAATTTGTCAACTTAGGCGGCGGCTTTGGCATCCCCTACCGCCCCGAGGAAGAACCGCTGAACCTCAAGGAAATCGGCGCAGGCATTCATAAGCTCTATCAGGAAATGATGGTGCCTCACGGACTGAATAATACCGCCATCATGACGGAAAGCGGCCGGGCCATGACGGGGCCTGCCGGCTGGCTGGTCTCCACGGTGCTCCATGAAAAGCACACCTACAAGGACTACATCGGCCTTGATTCCTGCATGGCCAACCTCATGCGCCCGGCGCTTTATGGCGCGTACCATCATATCACCGTGGCCGGCAAGGAAAACGCCCCGCTCGACCATGTCTATGATGTCACCGGCTCACTCTGTGAGAACAATGACAAATTCGCCATTGACCGCCAGCTGCCGGAAATCAACGTGGGCGATATCGTGATTATCCACGACACTGGCGCGCACGGCAGCGCCATGGGCTTTAACTACAACGGCAAGCTCTGGTGCGCCGAGCTTTTGCTTCGGGAGGACGGCACGCTTGAGCTCATCCGCCGCGCCCAGACGCTTGACGATTATTTTGCCACCTTAAAATACCCGGGCTCAATCATGTAAGGCCGGGCATAAAACAGCATATTACTCAGCCTGACACACGCAGTTGCGTCCCTGATTCTTGGCTTGATACAAGGCACGGTCTGCCCGCTTAAACAGCTGGTCGGCCGTGTCTTTTTCGCCTTCCCAAAAAACAACGCCGATACTACAGGTAATTTTATGTCCGGCCAGCAGGGTTGCCTCCACATGCTGACGGATATTTTCCGCCAGCTGCAATACATGGTCTTTCCCCTCCATCGTCACAAAGACAATAAATTCCTCACCGCCCCAGCGGATACAGTACTGATTTTTGCGCAGCTGCTGCCTGACAGCCATCGCAAAGGCGCGCAGCACCGCGTCGCCTGTTTCATGTCCATAGCTGTCGTTTATCTTCTTGAAAAAATCAATATCCAGCAGCAGCATGGCAAACCCCTTTTGCTGCTGGCGGTAATCGGTCATGCCCTGCAAGAGGAGGCTTTTCAGCTTGTTGCGGTTATAGCTGCCCGTCAAAGGGTCAACCTCCAATCTGGCCTGCGCTTTGACCGCCTCATATTCCAGACCGATGATGCGTTCCTGCAATTTATTTTCCTGCCGCAGCTGCTCGCGCAAAATGTAGATGACGAAATACAAAAAGCCGTAAACGGCTAGCGGTGTCAAAAATACGCGCCAGCCCTGCATGGCAAAGAAATCGGAAAAGCCGTCAAACAGGCCCAGCAGCGTAAATATCACCGCTGCAGGGATAATGGCCTGACAGAGAGCATCGCCCTGCCTTGCCGCCCTTATGCACCAATAAATAGCC
>JAGAYB010000293.1 GCA_017940705.1 Selenomonas sp.
ATCCTTGTCCACTATGATATTGAACTGGTAGCCGGGGCGAATAATAATCGTGGGCTGGATATTGAGATTCTTTTGGGTGATGGAATTTGTTGCCTGAGCAATGTTATTGGCAGCACCTTTCCCCGCTTCGGCTCCCCAGCTGTTATCATTGCTCCCTGATGAAGTAGCTGCAGCCACGCCCCCAGTAGCTATACCGCCAATCACAGCCGACCACAAAGCACGGCCATAATGGGACTGTACTTTATCCTTGAAGCCTGAATAACCTTCCCTGTCACCGCCTACCATGTTTCCCAAGAGGATGGACTTGCCATTAGGGAAAATCAGACGATTCCACACCACCAGCGCCCTGTTCTGTCCAAAAGTGGTCTGTGAATCATATTTACCAATGATTTTCGTCCCTTGCGGAATAAGCAGATATTGCCCCGTGGTGGTATCATAGACATTTTCCGATACCTGCCCGATGATGTTTCCCGGCAGGTCAGAGTTAAGCCCTGTTATCATGATGCCCGGAATGATTGTCCCGGCAAACACCTGATAATCAGACAACTTATCCTGCATGAAGTACCCGGAAAAAGTCTCCGTGTCCACCTTCTGCCTTGCAAAGGCCTGTTTGGAAAGCTGCTTATTTTGATCTGTGTCCATTTGCGCTACATTCTGCTGGTCAGCCAGTATCTTGGCATCGTAAGCCTCATTAGCCGATACTGTCCCCCCCATCAGCACCATAGAAGCCATGCCAGCAATCACGGCACATTTCAGCTTCCTACTGGAAAAACCTGTCATTTCTTATCCTCCTCGTTGAGTTTGAATCCAATGGGGCTTTGATTAGCTGCCATCTTCTCCTTCTGCTTCTCGGCTGCAATCTTCTGTTCCGGCGTTAGCCCACCTCTTTGTGTCCCTGTCCCTGCATTCGGTGCAGCTACTCTTGGCATAGGTGTTGTGCGCGGTGTATAGTTGCTGGCAGGAATCCTCGTATAGGCTGGAGCTGGCCGCCGTTCCGGCTCAATGTATTCCACATCATCCTCCGGCTTTTTCAGTTTCTTTTGCTTGGATTTTTTTTCGCCGTCCGGCTTTTGATCATACTTCTTGGTTTTGCTGTCCCCGTAGCTGTCCGGCGCATTTTTCAAATGCTCCGGGCTTGTATCTACGGTTTCCACCTGTGACTTCTCCTGCTGCTTGTTCTTTTGCGCCGTAGATGCCGTAGATATGCCATAAACAAAGGCCACTGTGAAAATCAGAGCCACAACGCCCAAGCCAATCATCACATTTTTACGGTTGAAAGAGGTAGTCCCCTCAGGCTTGGCCGTCAGTTCCAAATTCTCCCGCAGTTCCTCCTGCGGGATTTCCTCTTTTTCCTCTTTCCCTTTGCTGGATGCTGGAATGTAGTCTTTCCATTTATCAAGAATTGACATTCTCTTACACGCTCCCCCGCTTAATCATCACCTTATTGGTGCCTACCAAGAGCTTGCCCGTCTTGAAAATGCGGTCAATCACATAATAGCCACCAACTACACGATAATTAACCAAGATGGTCTTACCATGCTCCTCAATCATAAAAACAGGCGCAACGCTACTCTTAATCTCCGGCTTCATCTTCAGATAGGTCTTCTGCCCATCATCAAAGGCCATTTCCGGCGACCAAGAGTGTGATTTTTCCGAAATTCTATATCCAAAATGCAGGTTCATAGCATTCACCGTCATCATATTTTCAATATCCCTCTCCCTAATCTGCCGGTTCAGCTGTTCCCTACTTGTCTCTACCACCCATGAAACCATTGGATTGTACCTCTGCCCGGATATAGCATGAATCTGATATGTTCTCATGTTGGTGTTTATGATGATATTGGTGGAAAGGCCACGCTTTACAGGCTTTACATAAACGTGCTCCGTTTTGAGTGCTCCTGAACCTGCCGAACTTCTATCAATCACCCAGCGTGTTGTATCACCAGCCCCGACATAGGTCACTTTCTCTCCCGGCTGAAATTTTATGTCTGTGATAAAGCCATCCTGACAATAGACCTGATAGGTTTCATGTGGCTCATACTTAAATTCAACCTCCAGCCCAAAAGAAGCGGCATCATAAGGATTTTGGATATAATCAGAGGTTCCATCCTCCCCAGCCACAGGAGTTCCCAGTGATTCCAAGGAGGCTGCCTGTGCTGGTGCGCCTCCTGCTAAGAACATCGAACCTGCCACCAAGGCAGCCACAGCCAAGTATTTATTCTTATTCATCATTACCTCTCCTTGCTCCACGAAATATCATCCAAATAGATTCCGAAGGGATTATGCTGGATAGCATCTTCCGTTGTCGGGCGTGACAGTTTCACCGTAACAAAGGCCGTCATTGTATATTCGGATTCTAAATCCACCTTATCAAACACCTTTTCTTTCCAGCGCACCTGATAGGTAAGATTCTTTCCTGTCTGTTTTGTGATCCCAATGATTTCCACATCCGTAGCCTTGCCGTCCTTGATGTCCTGCAAGGGATGCTCGTCCTTCATGAGTTCGCCCAGCTTTTTCTCTCCGCTCTTTGTCAAGAAGAACTTCACATCATCACCATTATGACGATACTGAACAACATCTTTGGGTACCATACGCAACTTCATGATGGTCTGACCAAGGAAATACTCTATTGAGGATTCCTGCACCACATAATCCTGACTGGCCTTTGTAACATTGCCAGCAGCACCAGTCTTATCTACATCTACATAATAGGGAACTGCCGCCGGGCGAGAGCTGGCATAGATTAAACCGCCACCTAAGAATACCGACAGGGTTATGGATGCAAATGCCATAAGTCTCCAGTTGGCTGCTCTTACCACAGCAGCCCCCATTGTTCCCTCATATCTTCTACGGGCATCATTGAACCGATTTTCCGGCTCCTTCATTGCTGCCGTATGAGGTAACGGTCTATCATCAAATTCTGTTTTATGTTTCATACTTACCTCCCATGAATAGCCAAACAGCGACAGATTTACTGCCGCTGCTTATGTTCTGATGGACTATTAGCCGTTGAAAGAAGCTATGAAG
>JAGAYB010000294.1 GCA_017940705.1 Selenomonas sp.
AGGAAAGGAGGATTTTCAATGCTTATCGATACGGCCTGTTCATTGGCGTTCTACTGCCAGCGCTGCGGCCGAATCCAACTGCAGGATGTACCACTCTTTAGCGGGCAGAAGCAATTCGTTATGGAATGTGGTAACTGTGGACACGAGATGGGCAAAATTACCTTGCGACCGCGCAAAGGACTGGAACTGAAAACGGAATGCGGTGTGTGCAACGGCAAAAACCGCCAGACGATTTCCTGGCGGCAGCTTAAAAGACTCAGGTTTGCCAGACTTTACTGTCAGCACGATAATTTTGAACTAGGCTACATTGGCAGATGGCAGGATATTGCCGAATTTCTGGATTTTAATACGGCAGAATACGATGCCCTGCATCCGGCTGATGGAGATGGCTACATAGAACACCAGCAGACACTGCTGGAAGCCCTCAATCGCATCCACGATTTAGCCGCCAGCGGAGAGCTGGAATGTACCTGCGGCAGTGCAGACATAAAGGCAGCGCTGCAACGTGATTCGGTTCGTCTGGATTGCCGTTTTTGCGGCAATTACTGCGAACTCCCGGCGAAGACATCTGCGGATTTACAGGCGCTAAAGCCTGGCCAGGGGACAAAATTCACCTGGAAGATGCGTCCGTGGCTTGACGTAAGGGAGAAATAGGATTATTATAATGAAATATTGATATATTATTCAGGGACTATCGGCACCAACCGACAGTCCCATTTTCGCGTAATATATACAACGAGCAGGGAAATGGTACAGATTATTGAGGTGTGACGATGAATTCATTGTTTGCTGCTTTAAGCGGCAATTCCGGCATAAAAAAATTGCAGGACAGTTTTACAGGAAAGCCACGGGAAACGCTGGTCTACGGTCTTTCCAACTCCCAAAAACACGTGGCCTTTGCCGCAGCCTACAAGGCAGCGCCGCAGCCGCTGGTCATTCTGGTACACAGTAACGAGGTCTTGCAGGATTGGCGTGAAAATCTCCTTTCCCTGCTGCCGGATACGGAGGTTCTGGAACTGCCGGAGCTTGATATAATGACTGTGCAGGCAGAAGCCCGGAGCATGGAACGGGCTGCCCGGCGCATGGATGTTCTGGTGCGTCTGATGCGCAAAGACCCGGTAATTGTCCTTGCCAAGACCACGGCGGCCGTACATAAAGGAATGAGCCGTCAGGACTTTGCGCGTCTAAGTGTCAACGTCAGCCTTGGTGAGGAAACGAGCCTCGAAAAATTGCTGCAGCGGCTGGTGCAGCTGGGCTATGAGCATGCCGATGAAGTGGAGCGTATCGGCCAGTTCAGCTCGCGGGGGGGAATTGTTGATGTCTACCCTATCAACGGCGAAAATCCCCTGCGTGTAGAATTCTTTGATGATGAAATTGATTCCCTGCGTGAATACGCCTTGGACACCAAGCGCTCAATCAGAAATATCAACAGCGCTTCTATCATGCCGCTGGCGCAGACCGATAGTGCCGGTCAGGCAGAGGTATTTCTCTCTTTTCTGGAGGGACAGGGGACGGTCATCTTCGATGAACCCATGCGCCTGCGCGAGCAGATTCGCACCATGGTCAGGGAAAATCCCGATATCAAGGGCAAGGTCTTTACCTGGGAAAATCTGCAGGAGGCGGCCCGGGAAAACAGGGTGCTCTATTCGGCTATGCTGCTGCAGCAGGTGCATGGAGCAGAGGCCACCAGCACTATCAGCTTCACCGCGCCGAATGTGGCAACCTTTCATCGGCAGATGGATTTGCTGCAAAATGAAATCGGCCGCTGGCTGGGACAGAAACAGAAAATCCTGATTTTGCTCGCGGACAAAACCAAGGCCGACTCCCTGAGGGAGATGCTGGCCAGAAAACGTTACCCGGCGCTGGTGATGGAAGAGGGCGCAGAACTGCGGACGGATTGTGTCAACATTCAGGTTGGCATGCTCATAAACGGTTTTGAAATGGCCAATGCCAGTCTGGTAGTCGTGACGGAGAAGGATATCTTCGGCCATGCAAAACGCCGGGCTGTCCGCCGTCAGAGCAACGGCGAAAAACTCTCCCATTTCCGGGATATCAAGCCCGGTGATTATGTGGTGCATGCCGCACACGGCATCGGCAAATATGTCGGCGTGGTCACGCTGGAAGTGGCAGGGATTCACAAGGATTACCTGCACATTAAGTACGGCGGCGATGACAAGCTCTATGTGCCCACGGAACAGGTAAACCTGCTGCAAAAATACATCGGCGCCGAGGGGGAAGTACCGCGCCTGCACCGCATGGGCGGCACCGAATGGGCCAAGGCCAAGGCACGGGCCAAGAAGTCCGTTGAGGACATAGCCAAGCAGCTCATTGAAATCTACGCCAAAAGACGGCAGGCCACGGGTTTTGCCTTTTCGCCCGATGACAGCAGCCAGCATGATTTTGAAGACGCTTTCCCCTATCAGGAAACCGATGACCAGTTAAAGGCCATTGCGGAGATAAAAGCGGATATGGAGCGGCCTAAGCCCATGGACAGGCTGCTGTGTGGTGATGTGGGCTTTGGCAAGACCGAGGTGGCTATCAGGGCTGCCTACAAGGCTGCTATGGACGGCAAACAGGTGGCGGTATTGGTGCCGACCACGGTGCTGGCGCAGCAGCATTTTCAGACGTTTAATGCCCGGTTCATGGACTTTGGCCCGGAAGTTGACGTTATCTGCCGTTTCCGCACGGCTAAGGAACAAAAGCACACCCTTGAACGAGTAAGGGAAGGGCAGGTTGACATTTTGATTGGCACACATGCCATCATCAATCAGAACAAGGTACAGTTCAAAAATCTGGGACTGCTTATCGTGGATGAGGAACAGCGGTTCGGCGTCAAGCAAAAGGATAAAATCCGCAAGCTGGCCGCCGGAATTGATGTGCTGACCCTGTCGGCTACGCCGATTCCCCGGACGCTGCACATGTCACTGGTCGGAGCGCGGGATATGAGCATTATCGAAACTCCCCCTGCGGACAGATTCCCCGTGCAGACTTATGTGGTGGAAAACAATGACGCCATCATTGCCGGGGCCATTAAGCGCGAGCTTAAACGGGGCGGACAGGTTTACTTTGTCTACAATAGGGTGGACACCATTGACCGCATGCGCGAAAAACTGGAGGCTATGGTGCCCGATGCCAGAATCCAGACGGCGCACGGACAGATGCCCGAAGAACTTTTGGAACGGGTGATGATGGACTTCTACGAAGGGGAGTACGATATCCTTCTGGCTACCAGCATCGTGGAAAACGGTCTGGACGTTGCCAACGCCAATACGATTATCGTCTACAATGCCGACCACTTCGGCCTGTCCCAGCTTTATCAGATGCGCGGCCGGGTAGGGCGCTCCCATCACATGGCCTTTGCCTATTTTGTCTATCAGGCGGATAAGATTCTTACGGAAACGGCGGAAAAACGCCTGCAGGCCATGAAGGAGTTTGCCGAACTCGGCGCCGGCTTTAAGATTGCCATGCGCGATTTGGAAATCCGCGGAGCAGGCAACCTGCTTGGCTCACAGCAGCATGGGCATATAGCCAGCGTCGGTTTTGAAATGTACTGCAAACTGCTGGAAGAGGCCGTAGACAAACTGCAAAACGGGGAAAAGGAAGTGGTCGAAGTCCAGCCTGACCCGATTATTGATTTGCATGTGGAGGCCTATATCGACGGCGGTTATGTCAGCGATGCCATGCATAAAATCGAAATTTACCAGCGCATTGCCGGGATTCGCACCAATGAGGAAATCCGCAATCTGCTGGATGAGCTCATCGACAGATTCGGCGAACCAACCCCGGCGGTTATGAAGCTGCTGGAAGTGGCGCGGATAAAAAATTACGCCCGCAACTTAAAGCTGCGCACCATCAGTGAGCTGCCCAAGGCGCTGGATATTTACCTGCTGCCGGGGCATCGCCTGCCGGCCAAGGGTATGCTGGCCATCAGCAAGGTCTTGGGGCGCAGTATGCGCTCCCTGCCGGGGAAAAACGGTTACCGCTTTGCCTTGCATGACAGCCAAAAGAAAAACATCACCAATTTTGTCCTGCGGCTGCTGCTTCTGGCAACAGGTGAGGAAGAGGCAGCTTTACAGACAGCAGGGCAGAGACAAACAGAAAAGAAAACAGCAAGGAAATGAGGAAGCTATGGCAAAGATAACGGTATTAGGTTTAGGCCCCGGTCATGCCGGACTAATCACCCGGGAAAGCTGGGAAATGATGGCAGGTGCAGAGCACCTTATCCTGCGCACGAAAATCCATCCGACAGTGGCGGCTTTGGATGAGGCCGGCATAAAATATACGACATATGACGGCTATTATGAAGAGGCTGCGGATTTTGAAACCCTCTATCGCAGCATTGCCGAGGATCTGCTGCAAAAAGCTGCGGACTTGGGCGAGCTGGTCTATGTAGTACCGGGCAGTCCGCTGGTGGCCGAGCGGACGGTGGTTCTGCTCCGTGACCTCTCCAGGCAGACGGATGTGGAAGTTGATATCCGTTCCGGCATGAGCTTTGTGGAGGTCATGTATACGCGTCTAGGCATTGACCCGGTAGAGGGGCTGACCATTCTGGACGCGCTGGATATCGAAACCTTGAAGGAAAGTCCGGCTCAGTCGCTGATTATCACGCAGGTGTACAGCAGGCCCATTGCTTCTGATGCCAAGCTCATGCTGATGGAACTCTATCCTGACGAGTACGAGATAACCTATATTCACAATCTGGCCATGGCTGATGAAAGCATTCGTCAGATACCCCTGTATGAAC
>JAGAYB010000003.1 GCA_017940705.1 Selenomonas sp.
CCTTTATGAGTCCAAGGGCGGTCTTACTGGGATAAGCTCCGGCTTTAAGGATTTGGATAAGCTGACTGCCGGCCTGCAAAAATCGGATTTGATTCTTGTCGCGGCGCGTCCGTCTATGGGTAAGACAGCCTTTACGCTGAATATCGCCAGCTATGTGGGACTTCATGGCGGCAATGTGGCCTTCTTCTCACTCGAAATGAGCAAGGAGCAGCTCATGCAGCGTATGCTCTGCTCCGAGGGCGGTATTGACGCTTCGCGTCTTCGTACCGGGCAGCTGGACGAAGTTGAATGGAACAAACTGGTGGGCGTAGCCGATAAAATGAGCCGGGCGCCTATCTACATCGATGATACGGCCGGTATTACGGTTATGGAACTGCGTTCCAAAGCCCGCCGCCTGAAGGCCGAGCATGGTCTTGACCTCATCATCATCGACTATTTGCAGCTGATGCAGGGACGCGCCAGCAAGAACAGCGACAACCGCCAGCAGGAAATTTCCGAGATTTCTCGTTCGCTGAAGGCGCTGGCCCGTGAGCTGGATGTGCCGGTTATTGCCCTTTCCCAGCTTTCCCGTTCCGTGGAAAGCCGTCAGATAAAGAAACCCATGCTCTCTGACCTGCGTGAATCCGGGTCACTGGAGCAGGATGCGGACATCGTTATGTTTTTGTACCGTGAAGATTACTACGATAAGGACACGGAGAACAAGAACATCACCGAAATCATTGTGGCCAAGCACCGCAACGGTCCCGTGGACAGCGTGCAGCTGTTCTTCCAGAAGGAATACACCAAGTTCCGGGATTTGCTTGTGCAATAGTTATACAGCATGAGGAGGAGACGTTTATGAAGGCAGTAGAAATCAGACAGGGGATTTACTGGGTGGGCGCGATTGACTGGTCAATGCGCAGTTTTCACGGCTATCAGACAGGCCGGGGCACGACCTACAACGCCTATCTGATTATTGACGAGAAAGTGACCCTTATCGACACGGTGAAGGACGCCTTCGCGCCGGAACTGCTGGCGCGGATAAAATCGGTTATTGACCCGTCAAAAATTGACTACATCGTTTCCAGCCACGTTGAGCCCGACCATTCCGGGGCCATTCCGTTTATGCTGGAGCATGCTCCGCAGGCCAAGGTAATCACTAGCCTGCCCAATGGAGAAAAGGGGCTTAACGGCCGTTATGGGCAGCTGCCCCTGCAGGGTGTCAAGGCCGGCGACAGTCTGAATATCGGCAGGCGGACGCTGCAGTTTGTGCCAACTCCCATGTTGCACTGGCCGGATAGTATGGTCACCTACTGCCCCGAAGAAAAAATTCTCTTCTCCAACGACGCCTTTGGCGAGCATCTGGCTTCCAGCGGCCGCTATGATGATGAAGTGGACTTCGGGACACTGATGTTTGAGTGCCGGAAATACTATGCCAACATTCTCATGCTGTACGGCCGGCAGGCGCAGACAGCGCTCAAAGCCTTGGATGGTTTGGAAATAAATATGATTGCCACCGGTCACGGTGTAATCTGGCGCAAGCATATCAAAGAGATTATGGCCTGCTATGAAAAATGGTCAGCCGGTGAGACTGAGGAGCGAGCGGTTGTGGTCTTTGACAGTATGTGGCATTCCACGGAGGCCATGGCCAGAGCTGTAGCCGAAGGCTTTGCGCAAAGGGGAATTGCGGTTGGTTTCTACGACATCAAGGAGAATCACATGTCGGATATTGTCACAGACCTGTTGACGGCTAAATATCTGGCCGTGGGTTCACCGACCATCAACAACCAGATGATGCCCACCATTGCAGCGTTCCTCTGCTATTTGAAGGGGCTGGCGCCCAAGGGCAAAAAGGCCTTTGCTTTCGGTTCCTACGGCTGGGGTGGTCAGAGTATCGGCCAGGTGGAAGAAGAGTTAAAGAATTGCGGCTGCGAAATAATCCTTGATAAAATCAGGATTGCCAATGTGCCAAGCGACGAGGACTTAGAGGCGATAGCTGCCAAAATAAATTTTTAATGAAAATATAATTTGCTTTAAATTGTTTTCAAAGGTTGACTATGTATACTATATGCATAGTCAATCTTTATTATTTAGGGATATTTTTACAAGCGATGGGAGCGATAGATATGAAAAGCTGGAAATGGCAGAAAATAGCAGGCGGTGTGCTGGCCGGACTTATGACTTTCAGCATTGTGGGGACGACTCTGGCGGTGCCGGTTTATGCAGCCAGCTATGAATCTTCGTGGAGTGAGCGTGAACATCGTGAGGACGTGCAAAAGGAAATGCGCCGCCATAAGGAAAAGCAGGACAAGCTAGCAGAGGAGCGCCGCAAGGAAGATGCGCGTCATGATGAAAAGGTACGGGAACTGAAATACGAAAAGGAAAAACACGAGCGCGAGCAGTATGAAAAAGAGCGCCGAGAACATTATGAGCGTGAACACCGTAAAACGGCCTACGAACGTTATCGTGAGGCCCGGGAACGGCAGGATGCCCGTGAACGCCGGGAAAAAGAACTTGAAGAACAGCGCAAGCATGATGAACAGGTACAGCAGAATCAAAAGATTGCTGCCGGGGTTATCGGTGCGGTAATTGGGGCTGTAATTGCGAAAAATACCTGATAAAAATAACTCCCACGGAGTCTATCCCGGATTTTGTGTAAACCTCCCCAGTGATGTAAAATAGGAGCATCATTTGGGGAGGTTTTATCATGAGCAGAAAAACACGCAGTCCAGAAGAGCAAGCTCGCAGAGCAAAGATTCGGGAGTTGTTGCAGGCA
>JAGAYB010000044.1 GCA_017940705.1 Selenomonas sp.
AAAGTCCAGCTAAGAATAACAAAGATAATGATTTTCCAAACATCAAAGATGCCAAATACCTGAATGATTTCCTTGATTGAGGGAGATTTAACTGCCTTATTGCGTTCCTCGCTGTTCTCATACTCCGCGACATTAGCCTCATTGTTTTCCGGCTTCATCAGGAGCAGCACCGCGAGCAGTACAGCCGACACCGCAGAGCCCGTCCAAAATACCAGATACGGATTGATAGTGAAGAGGAAACCGGCGGCCAAAGCCGAAATTGCATAACCAAAGGAACCCCAGGCACGAGCCTGTCCATACTCGAAACTGTAGCGGCGGCTAAGTCTTTCCGTCACGGCCTCAAAGACCGGACAGGCGGCTAAATAAGCTACAGCCAGATACACCGCGCCGACCATAGCGCCAACGTAAAAGTTGCTTTCCAGCATAGGCACATACACCCATGTAAAGAACGGTGCCAGCATCACCTGACAGCCCACCATGGCAATGAGCAGATGTTTTTTCAGTCCCAGTTTATCCTGCAATGAACCATAAACAAACATCAGTACCAGCGCTACAGCCGAACCAAACGTGTAAATCGTGCCGACCTGCGCTCCCGAAAAGCCCTGCTTGGTCGTCAGCCAAATCTGGAAGAAGGACCACCAAATCCCCCAGCCGGCAAAGAATAAAAGTATTTCCAGTGAACCCGTCCGATAAAACGGATTACGCAATGCCTTCGTAAAAATGTTTTGCATGATTATCGTCCCCTTTTGGTTTCTCTAAATCAATACTGATTGCTCTCGCTTTCGAGCCGCCAAGCCTTAACCTGATTAGCAGCCTTGGTGAGCAGGCGGCAGCTTACATCATTTTCCCAATAAATACGCTCAGTGAACGTCAGTTCGCCATCAGCCACAAATATCTCTGCCGAACTTCTGTCGATGAAGATTTGCAGCTTAAGCGGTACGCCCGAAGTTAATACCGCCGCCCGTTCGCCGTCCTTCGTATTGCGGTTTAACACAAAGCGTCCGCCCGGTTCCAGACTTAGCTGCAGGCTCTTATCGCCATCGGTCAGCAGGAGCAGTACGCCTTCCGCCTTTTCGGTAAAGGTCAGTTCCAGTTCCGCCAGACGGCCCAGCTTGTAATCATGCTGAGTTTCCAGCGCGCCGGATAACAACATCTCCTGCCGCAGCCCCGTAAGTTCTCTGGCCGGTTTCTGTATAACACGGCCATCTTTTACGGAAAGCTCACGCGGCAGCGTAAGCGCTCCGGCCCAGCCATCTTCGATTTCCGGCATGGGCGAATCCCAGGCATTCATCCAGGCAATCATCATCCGCCTGCCATCCGGGGTCAGCATGGTCTGCGTCGCATAGAAATCATGGCCGTTATCAATCTCCACAAAGCCATTGTGTTTCAGTTTCTTATCTTCCACCTTGCCCAGCAGATAACCTGTCTGGTTTAAATTGCGGAAACGGTCACCGTCTGCTTCCAGCCCCTGTGGGGACATCAACAGAATGTCCTTGCCGTCCAGATGGAAGAAATCGGGGCATTCCCACATATAGCCCTCCGTGTCCTTGGCTGCCGCCTTGCTGAGTTCCGTTGCCAGTTCCCAATGCAGCAAGTCCTTGGAGCTGTAGATAAGCGCCCGGCCAAGGCCGTCTGCATCCTGACTGCCCAGCACCATGTAGAACATATCGCCTTCCTGCCAGACCTTCGGGTCACGGAAATGCTTGGTATTGCCTGCCGGTGTCTTTAAGACCGGATTAGCACCGTACTTCGTGAAGTTAATGCCATCCTCGCTCCAGGCCACTCTTTGGTCCTGATAGAAATCCTCCGGGTCAACAGCGTTAGGTGTATGATGGCCTGTGTAGATGAGCCAGAGCTTATCGTCATAAACCACCGCGCTGCCGGAAAAACAGCCGTTCTCGTTTTCATCCGGTGCCAAAGCTATCGGCAGCGTCTCCCAATGCACTAAATCGCGGCTGCGGGCATGGCCCCAATGCATCGGCCCCCACTGCGCTTCGTAAGGATAATACTGATAGAATATATGATACCAGCCTTTAAAAAACGAGAAACCATTGGGGTCATTCATCCATCCCCCCGGGGTCATCAGGTGATAGCCCAGTCGGTATCTCTGATTCGTAATTGGTATAGGCTTTTTCATAAACATGCGCTCCCTTGTTTCATCAAGATTTTCGTACTTCCTCTTTTTGAACCGGTTCAATGAACCGGTTCAAAAAGTATTTTAGACTTATTTAGGTCGATTGTCAATGGGTTTGTAATATATTTTTTTTTGATTGTATTCTGATAATTTAAGCTATAGCCGTCAGCATGGCCAGCTGTCAGGGAAGATCTGCGGCTTAACAAGTCTCCCCCGGCAGCAATGACGGCGGCAGCACCCAAGGCAAATCGTCTGCCTTGCCATTTATAAGACCGACTATCTTGC
This sequence comes from Selenomonas sp., assembly GCA_017940705.1. The sequence continues at coordinate 2,420 of JAGAYB010000044.1, forward strand.
GGGCCGCTACCTCAGCCAGTTCGGCAATGGGCTGGCGTACAGCTGTAAGCCTGCAAATACCATTCTGGGTAATAAAAGTACCATCATAAGCCACCAGCTTCAAGTCCTCAGGCACCTTTATCCCGTGACGGACGGCTACCTGCAAACAGCTGGATATTGATACATCCGAGCCCAGAATGCCGTCAACATCACTGTAATCGGCAAAAATCTTTTCCGCCAGCTCCAGCGAATCCTCAAAGCCAAAAGCGTTCCACGGCAGTGATACGATATCCGTCTGCACGCCATGCGCCTGCATAACCTCGTTGAAGGCCTGATGATATTCCCCGGCCGGCGTCTTGACCATCTGTGAGCCGGAAATCTCCACGATGTGATGGCAGTCATGCTGCAAAAAAGCCTGCGCAGCCAATCTGCCCCCGAGCACATGGTCTGTATGCACCACAGGAATATCCGGGCTTAAGTAACGGTCAAAGGCAATAACCGGCTGTTTCAGCCCCTCATAGATAGACGTGTCCAGCGAATGTGCCCCCATGATAATGCCGTCCATGTTCTGACGCTGCAACATCTCGATAAAGACATGCTCTGCATTTTCCTTTTGCCGGGTACAGCAAAGCATGGTCTTGTAGCCTAAATGATATAACGATTCTTCCAACGCCTCCACCAGCTCGGCAAAAAATGGATGTGCCACCGTCGGCACAATAATCCCCACCGTCATGGTGCGCTTTAGCGACAAGCTGCGCGCCATCTCACTTGGTACATACTGCAATTTTTTTACAGCCTCCTGCACCTTTTCCCGAATCGCCGGTGAACCGTAATCAGCATGATTTAAAACCATGGAAACCGTCCCTACAGATACCCCGGCCTCCTTTGCCACATCGCGAATCTTAGCCAAACCTGCCACTCCCCTGCTCCATTTATTTTCTCAACATAACATTTCTTAGACTAGCAAATTAACATCATTCCGTCAAGGAAAGCGACGGATAAAAAATAAACTCCAAAGTCCTTCTGACTTGGAGTTTATTTACAATGACTGGATAAAAGCCAATGATTTTAAAGGCTTTCCCAAGAGATTTTGCAGATATGTGAGCAGCAGATTCTCGGCCTGCATCAGGCATGTTCCCGTAACGGTGAATGTCGGCGCTTTTTCCCAGTCGTAATCACGCAGCGACAAAATGAATGCACGCAATGTGGCAGAGATATCCCCTTGTGCCGGCTGGCGTCCGGCGCATTCGCGGCAGACAGCACCGCCTTCACTGAGGCTGAAACCTGCCGCCCCTTCTATTTCTCTACCGCAGCGGACGCAGTGCTCAAAATGCAGCTGCATGCCGGTGAATTCCAAGAGCTGCACCACAGCCATCAAAGCCGTCACCCGGGGATTGCGGATTTCAAAGGCCTCCAAAATATAAAGCAGCCGGGCAAACATCTGCGGCTCTGCCTGTCCCGGCGGCAAAAATTCGCGTAAGAATTCGGCCACAAAACTGCCATAGGCCATCACCGTCAGGTCTTCGCTGAGCTTTTTATAGTGTTTCTTCAAGGTGCACTGCCGCACCGTATCCACCCTTTTGCCCTCCGACAGCTGCACCTCAATGCTGGAAAACATCTGCATGCCGGCAGCCAAAGGACTGCGCGGTCGCCTGCAGCCGAAGGCCGCCGCTTCCACGATACCTTTTTCCAGCGTAAAGAGCGTCACCATCTTGTCGGCCTCGCCCCAGTTTTTAGAGCCCAGCACCACCGCTGCCGTCTGATAACTAGCCATTCTGCTTATCCTCGTGTATTGCCGTTTCTGACAAGCGCTTCGGCATAACCGCCCCGGCCGTCAGCATATACTGCAAAGCCGATTCGCTGCTGATATCCAGATAAGTCACGTCACTCTTTTTCACGAACAGGTTGGTACCGGAGGTCATGTTAAGGCTCCATGGCACAAATACACAGACGTAATCATCCCCGAGCTTGTCCTTTAGCGCCTGCGGTACATCAGCCATGATGAAGCCCAATGCCTGTGACTGATGAAAGGGCACCAGCACCACCTGGTCAAACATATTGTTGGACTCAAACACCGCCGTGGACAAGTGCTTGACACTGTTGTAAATGAACTTCACCACGGGAATTTTGCCCAAAAGTTTTTCGCCAATGTTAATCAGCCGCCTGCCTGCCCAATAGGCAGAAGCCCAGCCTGTAATATAAATTATGAGCAGCAGGGTGATTATGCCCATGCCCGGAAAATAAAAGGGCAGGTGCTGGCCTAAGACACCCTCGGTAAAATTCAGGGTCTCCAGCACCACAAAGCAGGTAATCGCCAGCGGCACCCA
>JAGAYB010000004.1 GCA_017940705.1 Selenomonas sp.
GGGAATTTTCGCCCTGCTCAGAGGAGAAGCTGCTTTCCGTTTTGTACGCAAGTGGAACCTCCCCCTTGCTCTGCAGCTTATGCGGCTTGGCAGCCCGGCAGCCGCCAACAATCTTTTAACATTTTTCCGGCTGATTCTCATGAACCGGCTGATACTTGCCCTGGCCGGCGCGACAGGGCTGGCGGCGTTTTCCGTGGTTACGGCTCTGGAAAATTTCTCCCTTATCATTCTTTCCGGTCTGGCGCAAGGCACTACCCCTTTTATCAGTGTGCTTACGCGGGAGCAGGATACGCTTAGTGTGCGGCACATTGAGCGCAATGCTCATATAATTGGTTTTGTACTCATCGGGCTCATGACGGCCATAATTTCTTTTTTTCCTACCGAAATTGCGGCGCTGTTCGGACTTGCGGGGATGGAACTAACCGCAGCAGCTGAGGCGGCATATATTTTTGCTTTCAGCCTGCTGCCTTCCGTCTGCTGTTACCTGATGTTTTTTTACTATCAGGCAGCAGGCTTTACGACCTTAGCCAACGTACTGGTGTTTTCCCGCACCTTTCTCTTTATTTTGCTGCCCGCCTGGCTGCTGTCGGATAGTTATGGCCTGCCGGGTGTATGGTGGTCATTTACCATTGCCTCTCTCAGTCCGCTTTTCCTGATGCTGACCATCAAGCCTTTTTTTGCCCGGCGCGGCTATGCGGGCTTTTTATTGCAGGACCTTACGGCTGAACGCACGGGAAAGTATCTTTCCTTTGCCGTCAAGGCAGATACCTCCTCCATCATAAGCAAAATGGATGAACTGGAAGATTTCTGTGCCCAAAATTCCTTAACCAGCAAGGAAACCATGCTGGTGCGCATGTCAATGGAGGAAATGCTGCTGAGTATTAAGGAGCATGCCTGTATGGACAGCAAAGCCGTACTTGAAGGGCGCGTGCTGCTGATGAAAAAATTCAGCAAAAACACCATCATCCTGCGCATACGCAGCACCGGCAAAATGTTTAATCCCCTCGAATACTACAGGAATCTGCAAAATAAAGACCCACTGGCACTGCAGGACGCTCTTGGCATTGCCATGGTGCTGCGGTTCGCTGATGAAATCCATTACAAAACAACTTTTGGTATAAATAACCTGATGGTAAAAATACAAAGGAAATAGGAGATTGCTTTATGAAATACAAAATGGCTGAAAGAGACGGCAGGCAGCTGCAGGTGGGGTATCGCGAATTTCGCCCTGCCGATGTTACAGGGCTTATTGCCTGCATTAAGGATGAATATAGCAGCACCTATCTAAAGCCGGAGTTTTACGAACCGGATTTTATCCTAAACGGCGTGGCTAAAGGCGAATTTCATTTTCTGGTGGCGGAAGCCGAGGGAAAAATTGCCGCAGCTCTGGGGCTGAAACTGAATATGCCCCATGAGACCACGTGCGAGTGGATAACCGGGGTGGTATTAAGGGAATACCGCCGTTTTGGCATCATGAACACCCTGTTCCAAATGGCCCTAGATAAAATGGCAGCGATGCCGGGCATTTCCGCAGGCTACGGTTTTTCCGTCACCTATCACGATATTTCGCAGCGCGCTATGGGGCATCTCGGTTTTGTGCCCTGCGGCTTTATGCCCTCCGTATTGGCCATCCAAAATATTTCCCATTCCTTTGTCCGCGACAAAAATACTAAACACCATCACATCATCATTGTCAAATGTCAGGAAAAAGATAATGCAGGAACTATCTATGTCCCTGCCGAACATACCAATATAGCCCGACAGGTTTATGACTCACTGGGCGTAAAGGTAAATACGGAAAGCAGCTTTGTTCCCTTGTCCGGGGAAAGCCATTGTCTGGTGGAAAACGATGCCGGACAGGCCAGCTGTTCTATCTGGGTGGAGGAAAGCGGCGCGGATCTTGCCGCACGCATCAGCGGTATCGAAGAAAACTATCAAGACCCGCAGCAAACCTTCAATATCATGTTAAATGTCAGTGACGAGCGTGCTGTAGCAGCCTATCATGAGCTGCGCCGGCTTGGTTATTTTTTCACCGGCTTCAGGCCGATATCCGGCAAAAATGAGTTCATGCTGCTGCATAATCCCGGCCGCATACAGATAGACTTCACCTCGCTTGCCATAGCGGAGGCCGGAGAATATCTGCGTGAATACGTAAATACGTGCTATCTGAACAGGGGAAATTATCATGGGTAATATGGGCATCAAAAAACAAACGCTTTTTCTGCTGCTGTTATTTTGTCTGGGGACACTGTTGCTGGTGGGGGGCATTTTTCTCTACGGCATGAATAATATCCGTTCCCACGCCGTGCAGATAGGCCAGAGCATCGGCCAGTCTGCCGCCGACAACAGCAGTGCCGTTCTGCGCGAGGATCTAAAGGGCGATCTCCGGCGCATGCTGACTAACCGCGGCAAACAGATAGAGTTGATATTTGCAAATCTAAGCCAAAATGTAACCATGCTGTCACGGGAAATGACAAAAATCAAGCAGGCTCCACAGGACTACCACCTGCGCGAAGTTGCCGAACCACGCCGTGAACTGGCTGGGCAGCTTTCGGCGCAGCTGCAGTATGCTCCCACGGTCTCCAAAGACAGTGCTGCTCTGCAGCGGGAAATTGGCCTTACCGCAAATTTACAGGACTGGCTGTTTCAGATAAACTCCAGTCAGGACACCGTGGCTTCCGTCTATGTCGCTTCGGCCACTGGTTTTTGCATCACCGTAGATGACCGTTCAGACAAAAAATTTAAGAACGGCGAGACTGAGCCTTTCAGCATTGACTTTCGAACACGCCCCTGGTATCATGACGCCGCCACACAGAAAAAGCTGATTTTTTCCAATGTGTTCCATGACTTATACAGCGGTAATTTAGGCATAACCTGTGCCGCCCCATACTATGACCAGGCCGGGGAAGTTGCCGGGGTTGTGGGTGCCGGTATGTTTTTAACTCAGGTAAGCGAGGTCATTGAAGGCACCCGTCTGGGTGAAACAGGCTACGGCTTTTTGATGGATACTCATGGACATATTATCTTCTCCGCCAAAGACAGCGGTGTTTTGCAGGCCACTGGACCGGAAGGAAAAAGCCTGCTTGATTCTGAAGATGAATCACTGGCCCAGATAGCCCAACAGATGACGGCCAAAGAAACAGGCATCAGTGAAGTCGTAATTGACGGCACTCCCTGCTATCTGGCTTACACACCGATAAAGGAAATGAATGCCAGCTATGGCATTGTTATGGAAGCTGCCGAGGTTGACAGTCCAGTTCAGGCCAATGCCGAGGTAATTGAGCAGACTACCGCCGACTTTATCGGGATACTGAACCAGTCCATCCACCGCACACTGCTGGCGGTACTGGTTCTGGCAGGATTATTCCTGCTGGCAGTTCCCTTTATCAGTAACCGGGTGGCTGAACGCTTCGTCAGTCCCATTCACGAGCTGGCTGATGGTGTACGGGAAATCGCCAGCGGCAATCTGGAAAAGAAACTGTCCATCAATACCGGCAACGAAATCGAACATCTGGCAGTCTGCTTCAATGCCATGACCGATGAATTGCAGAGTCAAATGAAGAATCTGGCACAGGTCACGGCTGATAAGGAGCGCATTTCCACAGAGCTTAGCGTGGCGACCAATATACAGGAAAGTATGCTTCCCCGTATTTTCCCACCTTTCCCGGAAAAAAAGGAATTCGATATTTATGCGAATATGCACCCGGCCAAAGAGGTCGGCGGCGATTTTTACGATTTTTATATGGTGGATGAAAATCACGTCATGATCACCATTGCCGATGTGTCCGGCAAAGGGGTGCCGGCGGCGCTCTTTATGGTGATTGCCAAAACCATCCTCAAAAACTTCGCCCTCACCATGAGTGGCAGCAATGATTTGGCACCACTGGTATCCTGCACCAATGACCAGCTCTGCCAAAATAACGATGCCATGATGTTTGTCACGGCCTTTGTGGGACTGCTGAATATCAAGACAGGACATTTTACCTATGTCAATGCAGGACATAACCCGCCGCTTGTATACCGGTCAAAGGAAAATAAATTCTCCTATATGAATGTGAAACGCAATTTCGTTCTGGGCGGAATGGATGAACTTAACTTTGTCGGTCAGGACTTGACACTGGAACCGGGCGATAAACTATTCCTCTATACCGACGGCGTAACCGAAGCTTTGAACGAAGCAGAAGAACTTTATGGCGAAGAACGCCTGCTGCAGACCTTGAACGCACCAGAGACAAACAGCTTGAATTTGCAGGAACTTTTGGCTGCGGTGCAAAAATCTTTGTCCCGCCACGTTGGCACAGCCGCCCAATCCGATGACATTACCATGCTGGCCTTGTCCTACTACGGCGATAAGCCTCAATGATTAAAATACATACGTCAAAAGGCTCTCCCCCAACGGGGAGAGCCTTTTGACTATCCTGTTTATGGACAACTTAATAGCGATTAGCGGATATGGATTGTGGTCGAATGTTCAACCTCTGCGGCTTTCGGCATCTTCACATGGAGGACACCATCCTTGAATTCTGCATCAATACGGCTTTCATCAATGCTGTCGATGTAGAAGGAACGGCTCACAGACCCCATGCGGCGTTCACGGCGGATGTAGTTGCCCTTGTCATCCTGCTGGTTATTCTCGGCCTGCTGCTGGGCAGCGATGGTCAAATAACCGTTTTGATAACTGAGTTTTACATCCTCTTTCTTCATGCCGGGAAGGTCGGCGGTCAATTCATAACTGTCACCGTTATCCTTGACATCCACCCGCATTCCGCCACCGGAACTGAAGCCTGACATCGTGGGGAAGAAATCATCATTGAAGAATGGCTCATTGAAGACATCCCAGATACTCTGCGGAGCATTCCCCGTTGCCAAATCCTTACGCGTACCAAATGGAACCAAACCAAACATAATCAGCAACCCCTTTCTAAATCTATACCGGTCAAGGGAGCTTGCTGTGCCTCTCTTGACTATTTGTAAACATTCTGTAATCCTGAGGTCTTTCATAACCTCTTTCCTGATTACAATTTTATTATAACTCAAATAGTCAAAAAGTCAATAGGTCAAAAAGAAAAA
>JAGAYB010000045.1 GCA_017940705.1 Selenomonas sp.
AAGCTGCCGTCCGGCGGCATCCACCGCCTTTTGCAGGTTAGCCGTTTCACAGTTTACCAGACGGTTGACCTGCTCCCTGACCTCCTTGACATTGCGGGCAACCTCAAAGCTTTCCACTGCTTTTTCCGCTTCCAGCATGCCCAGAAAATCCACCACCGCATCGCCCTCCTTCAGATAAACGATGTAGGCATCCTTCCTGTCCACAAATCCGGCAGGAAAGCCCATGCGTTTCAGCAGGTCATGGAGCAGCCTGCCCAGTTCAAAGCTCCCGGTCACCAGCTCCAAATGATAGCTGGCCTCGGGGCGGTTGACGCTGCCGCCCCCCTGAAAAGCGCCGCGCAGGTAAGCGATACGGCAGCACTGCTTTTTTAAAATGCCCCGGTCGTTTTCCATATTGAGGCTGTCGTCATGCAGAAAGCCCAATCTCCCGAAGAGTTCATTGACCTTCGGGGAGGGAATCACCCTCACTGTATAGCTGTTGTTTTTATTCAGCTGCCGGGAGCGGCGCACCGTGATTTCCGTGCGGATGCCCTCGCCGGCACTTTTTAGCAGCTGCAGCACCTTCCGGGCCACAGCTGCATTTTTCGAGGTGAAATTCAGGCCAAAGGTATGATTGGCGCCAAGCGTCATGGTAGCCCCCATGCGCAGCAGAGCCGCCAGCTCCGCATCCCGGCAGCAGTCATCCTCATAATAACATCTGGCCAGTTCATTTTTTACTTCTGTAGCAAAGGACGGCATAATCTCCCTCCCTTGCCATCACTTGATTTCATACTTTTTCAGCGCGCTGGGCTGCAGGTGATAAACCATATTCATCACCGCGCGGCTGAGTTTGTCCGGGTCATGGCGGATGACTTCGTTTTCATTTATGATGTCAGCCTTCACAAAACCCACGCCCAAAGCATTGATGGCCTCTTCGTCCACCTCGACAGGATAAGCGCCCTTGGCGGCATAAAAATCCTGCATTTCCACCGAGATAGGCGCATCATTGACCAGCATGTAGTCAATAATCCCCTTGCCGCCATGGTCGATAATGGCCTTGGCATGCATGGAAGCGGTATAGCCGTCCGTTTCGCCGGGCTGTGTCATGACATTGCAGATATAAATCTTGATGGCCTTACTCTTTCTGATGGTTTCCGCCACTTCATCCACCAGCAGGTTGGGCATGATACTGGTGTAAAGGCTGCCCGGTCCCAAAATGATGGCATCGGCATGCAGCAGGGCCTCAAGCGCCGACTGTACCGGCTGCACTTCCTCGGGGAAGAGCCGCACCCGGTGAATGCGCTTGTGTACCTCGGGGATATGCGATTCCCCCTGCACCACCGTCCCATCTTCCATGACGGCATCCAGACGCACATGGTCCTTGGAGGCCGGCAGTACCTGCCCCTTGACCGCCAGAACCTTGGAGGATTCGCGGAGGGCCTGCTCCATATCGCCGGTCACTTCGCTCATGGCCGCGATAAAGAGATTGCCGAAGCTGTGTCCGGCCAGTTCCGACTGTCCTTTGAAACGATACTGGAAAAGTTTTTCCATCAGCGGCTCTGTATCAGCCAGCGCCACCAGACAGTTGCGCAAATCCCCCGGGGGGATAATGCCAAATTCCTCGCGCAGCCGCCCGGAGGAACCGCCATCATCAGCCACCGTCACCACGGCGGTGACATTGCTGGTAGCGGATTTTATGCCGCGGAGCAGCACCGACAGTCCGTGACCGCCGCCCACCACCGTGACGTTAGGCCCCTTGCCCAGACGGCGTTTCTCATAGATGATGTCCACCAGACGCTCGGAATTATCCGGCAGCAGCACCATGATTACCGAGCGAATGGTATAACGGGTAGCTATCAGCATCAGCACCGCGCCCAGCGCCACCACCAGAATGCCGATAAAGGTGGTAAACGCGTAATCATAGGTTCCCTTCCATAAATAGACCGCCCGGAAGATAGTCTCCTCTATCATATCCAGATATTTATAGTTAAAAACCAGAGCAAGTCCCAGACTCACCAGCATGACCCCGGCGGAAAACAGCGCCAGCCAGCGCTTGAATTTCATGCCGGGATACAGCCATTTTAACAAATGCATTATTAGCACTCCTCACGCACGTGTTCCCAAACATCGTTTTTCATCAGGTCACGATGTTCGAGTTTTACCGGCAGGCCTTTTTGATTCAGTCTGTCAAAGATATGCTTGGCAATAAAGACACTGCGGTGCATGCCGCCTGTACACCCCACGGCAATGACCAGCTGGCTCTTGCCCTCTTTCACATACTGGGGCACGAGAAAATCCATCATGCCGTCCAGATGGCCGATGAATTCCTGCGTCACCGGCCACTTGGCAATGTACTCTGCCACCTCCGGCACAGCGCCGCTCTTGTGGCGCATGGATTCAATGTAAAAGGGATTGGGCAGGAAACGCACATCCAGCACCATGTCTGCGTCCAGAGGCATACCGAATTTAAAGCCGAAGGACAGCACGTTGATACTCATCTGCTCCCCGTCACTGTTGCCAAAGATACGATGAATCTTATCCCGGAGTTCCACTTTTTTGAGTTCCGATGTGTCAATTATATAGGTTGCCTTGGCCCTTGCCGGGGAAAGCCGCTCCCGTTCCTTGGCAATGCCGTCGGAAATACGCGAAGACGGCGCCATGGGGTGACGGCGGCGCGTTTCCTTGTAACGGCGGATAATCACAGGGTCAGAGGCATCCATAAAGAGCATTTCATAAGCAACATCGTCTTTATCCATATCGTCAAGGACATGGATAAAGGTATCAAAAAATTCCCGGCTGCGAGTATCGACCACCAGTACCACTTTGCCGACATGGTCACCGGCGTGTTTGCAAAGTTCCACGAACTTGGGAATAAACACCGGCGGCAGGTTGTCCACGACAAAGTAGCCTAAGTCCTCCATATAACGGCAGGCCTGTGTTTTGCCGCCGCCGGACATGCCGGTGACGATAACCAGACGGAACTTATCCTCTTTGGTCTGCTCTAATTCCATTTCCGTTTTTTCTTCCATAATATAGTCACCAGCCTTTACTTATTGAGAATGTACTTGTACACCGCCTGCGCCCAGCCATCATCAACGCAGTTCCCCGTCACCGCATCGGTGACGGCCTTGATGTTGTCGGCAGCATTGCCCATAGCTACGCTGAATCCAGCTGCTTTCAGCAAAGGCAGATCGTTGTTGGCATCACCGATGGCCATGGTCTCCCGCATATCAAAGCCCATGATGTCTGCCAGCTTTTGCAGGGCGGCAGCCTTGGAGACACCGGGGCTGATAATTTCAATAAAATCCGGGGCAGACTGGGTCAGGGTAATCGCATCGCCAAATTCAGCCGTAAGCTCAGCCATCCATTCCTGCGTCACTTCCGGTGAATCGGTGATAATCAGCATTTTGTACATTTCGCTGACTTTTTCGCGCAGCGCCTCATAGCCCAGATTCTCACCGCTGACCTTTTGGCTGCGCTCGTAGCGCCGGGAAAACTCATTGTAGTCAGAGTAGTA
>JAGAYB010000046.1 GCA_017940705.1 Selenomonas sp.
ACGCCTTTTTCCACCAGCTGGTCAAATTCGTTCTTGCGATGATGGTATTTGAGCTTCTTGCAGGCACTCTGCTTGAAACGGGGAGCTTCCTCTTCCCACTTGGAATCAAAAATCGTCCAACGGGTCAGGCCGACCTGCTGGCGTACCTGATTGGAAATGTAGGCAAAGGGCAGGTCCTCATTGGCATAGCGCTCACCGCGCTTGTTCACGGCCAGCCAGGGCTGACGGGGAATAGCGTCCATACGGCCGCCGGGATTGCCGTCCGGGTCTAAGAGGGCATTATCAAAGAGCATCGGTGCATGGGGGCCTTCATCAATGCCTGCACCAATCCAGAGCCCCATCTTCTGACCGTCGCCGGTATTAAAGGAATTCGGGTAGAGGATTTTCTGTACCTTGGTCGCTGCCGGAATGTAGTAACGCAGCATTTCCTCATCGTGGCCATAGTCGCCGGAGCAGAGGATAACGCCCTTCTTGGCCACGAATTTAATATAATTGCCGTCCTTGTCCTTGGCGATTACGCCCTGTACGCGGCCTTCATTATTCGGACGAATGAGCTGCACACCGGGAGTTTCATAGAAAATCTCACAGCCCAGCTGCTCTGCCGAAGTCTTCAGCGTATAAGCCATAGCAATAACCGGGTTGCCGCCAATCATGCCTTTCGGCGTGGATTCCGCAGCCCCTTCAGGCGGCTCCAGCACAAAGGACAGCGTTGGGATATTGGGAATGGTGGCATTGGGCGACATCTGGTCATCACGCGTCCAGACGGACTTCACCTTGCAGCCCAGCTTTTCGGCATGCTCCACAATCCAGTCATTGACCATACCGCTCTTTTCTGAGAACAGCTTAACCACTTTCTGGTCAGCCTTGTAGCCGCCCCAGCGCATGATTTCCCGGGTGACCTCCAGCGGATTCAGCTGATTGCCTACGCCCAGCTGTACCTTGGAGTTTACAGCACCGTAGTCATAGCTGCGGAAATTGACCGTCGGGCCCTTTTCCAGTACCATGACCTTGGCGCCCGACTCAGCAGCGGACACAGCAGCGCAGAGACCGCTCATGCCGGCGCCCACGATAACCACATCAGTTTCCTTGGTTTCCTTGATGCTGCTGTCGGCAATGGGTTCAGGAGCCTTCATAAAAGCCGGCTCTTCCCCGGCACCCAGACCGCCTTCCTTATTCTTGCGCACATTGGCGGTACGGCCTTTGCCACACCCGGACATAACACCGGCAGTCATTACCCCGGCCATGGCAAACACGCCGGTTTTCAGGAAATTACGACGGGACATTCCGTCTTTCTCTTTGTTAGCCATTTTTATCCCCCATTCACAAATTACAAAATTTCACTTGCTTTAATTGTAAACCGAAAGCCCCTTTCTCCGCTTGTATAAAGCTACAAAAGGTGAAGACTCTTTTTCGTCCATTCACTTAAAGGCAAAGACGCGGCTGCCAACTATAATAGAAAGAGATGTCAAATTTATGCAGAAAGGAGCGCTCTTGTATGAAGGATATTCTCTCCCGGGGCCTGACTTTTGTCCGTCAAAAGCCACTGTTGACACTGGTGGGGCTCTTTGTCTTGGGAATCGTCGGCATGGTGGTCATGCATCAGGTAGAAAAAGTACCGGAACTTGCCTGTTCGCCCTGTCATGTGATGCAGCCCTATGTGGAAGGCTATCACAAGGATGAACTGCTGGCTCACTCCCACGAAAAAGCCGGCGTCGCCTGTATCGACTGTCACGACAACGGCTTGGAAGACAAAATTATGGAAACTGTCTGGTATGTCACCGATGATTTTGATGACCCGCCGCAGAAACGAGCATTTGACAATCAGATGTGCGTAAAATGTCACAAGGTCGATGAAATCATCGCTAAAACCAACTACAAAGACGGCAATCCCCATGATTCGCATCTAGGTGATTTGGTTTGCTCCGACTGCCATTACAGTCATGAGAAGTCCCAAGCCGCCTGCCAAAAATGTCATAATTTTGAATTTCTCCAAAACCTCCCTCCAGAATGGGCAGGCAAAGGGAACAAAGGTCAAAGCCTGTAAACAAAAATCTCCCTGCGCTCCGGCGTGGGGAGATTTTTATGTTTACCTATAAATGGCAGTTTATTGGTTAGTGCGTGCTAAATATATCCTGTTCATACTCACCACGTGGTGAACGGGGAGTTATTCTCAGCAAAATCACTAAGAGGCTGTTGCACGTTTCATTTACATGCAACAGCCCCGTTTTTTCATCTGCTTACAATTTGAACTTTCCGATAGCGTCCTGCATATCAGCAGCCATATTGGCCAGCGACTGGGAAGCCGCTGCGATTTCCTCGTTGGAAGCCGACTGCTGCTCAGTAGCAGCGGAAATGGTCTGAGTGTTTTCCGAAGTCTTGCGGCTGGTATCATCAATGGAATCCACCGCTTTGACAATGTTGCCGGCACCGGCAGTTACCACATCAACCGAATGGCTTATTTCATCCATCTGTTTCTTGATGCCATTGACCATCGACAGGATGCCCTCAAACTGCTCGCCGACTTCGCGAATGGCGGCTGTACCGCTCTTCACCTCGTCAGTTCCTGCCTGCATAGCCTGTACAGCTTCGTTGGTGTCATTCTGAATGGACATAATACGCGCCTTAATCTGTTCTGCGGAATCCTGCGACTCTGCCGCCAGTTTGCGCACTTCTTCGGCTACTACCGCAAAACCGCGGCCATGCTCACCGGCTCGCGCGGCTTCAATAGCAGCATTGAGAGACAGCAAATTGGTCTGTTCGGCAATGGAGGAAATAGCTTCCACGATTTGTCCAATCTGGCTGCTGTTTTCGCCCAGTTTCTGTACCACATCTGCCGAAGCCAAAACGCTTTTTTCAATATTATTCATACATTTCACGGCATTTTCCATCAGCTCAGAGCCTTTTTGTGCTGCCTCAGCCGTGCGCCCAGAGGTTTCCGTAACGGTACGGGCCTTGGCTGCCATGGAATTAACATCTTCATAAACCGTATCCACATTCGCCTTGGCGTTGTCGATATTTTTCAGCTGGTCTTCCATATTCATGGAGACTTCACCGACAGTTTCAGCCACATGGACAGAAGCATCTGCCGATTGCTGGGCATTTGCCGTAAGCTCCTCCGAAGAGGCCGCAACCTGCTCACTGGTAGCTGCCATCTTGGAAATCAGCTTGCGCAGGTTAGCACTCATCGTATTAAAGGCTCTGGTCAGGGAGCCGATTTCATCATTTGACGTCACCGGCAGGTCATCCATGGTCAGATTGCCATCAGCCAACTGTGAAGCATGAGCCTCCAGACCGGCAATCGGCGTGGTAATACGATTGGCAAAGGTCAGGCAGATAAACGCTGCCAGCAGCAGACCGACCAGCGTCAGCACACCGAAAACGATTTTTAAATGTTTCAGTGAAGCAAACACAAAGTCACTGGGGGCAGAGATACCCATAATCCAGCCTGTTTCCGGCACGGTCGTATACGCAAAGACCTTGTCCTCACCACCGATGGTCACTTCAAAATAACCTTCACCTTTTTTAACCATTTCATCGAAATGACTGCCCAAACCGTCAATTTCCTTGAAATTCTTCATCGGCTCGCCAGCGCCGGAAGTCGCCAAAATATTGCCATTGGCCTCCGCGATGATACCGGCACCTTCTCCATGATATTTCATGGCATTGGCCTGTTCCGTAAGCACATCCAAAGCCAAATCAACGCAGGTTGCGCCGATAAACTGGCCATTGGCCTTAACCGGCGAAGCTACAGATACCACCAGCTTGTTGGTGTTGGCATCAATGTAGGCTTCTGTAAAGGTCGTTTTGTCGGTAGCCTTAGCCTCTTTGTACCAAGGACGCTGCCGCGGGTCCTTCTTGCCGGTGTTTTCCCCGGAATAATACCCCGAGAACCAGCCGTCCTCCGTTCCGGCAGTCATTTCCAAAATTTCCTTATCAGAAATTGTCGTGCCCAAGGTTTCCTGCGTGTGCATGACCTCCATATTGCCATTCAAACTGGTCATGTGGTTGGTCGTAGCCACGCCGAAGGCTTTTTTCTCACGCAGCCAGCCATTGAGCTTACTGGCTTCATTGGCAATGGTAGTTCGCAGTTCGCTGTCCACACTCTCTTCCAATGCCGAGCTGGCCATCATATAACCGTAAGCGGTAAACCATCTGGTGTAGCATGCAAATGAAAAAGCATGACCTTGTTCTAGGCCATGCTATTTTCATTTACAGTTTTTCTGAACTTCTTCATTCCAGGGAAGGAGCGTATCCAGCTCTTCAGGATGGATTTTGAA
>JAGAYB010000005.1 GCA_017940705.1 Selenomonas sp.
CTCCATGCAGAAGGGCAATACCGCTGTCAAGGAAGGCACGGCTTCTGTCGGTCAGCTCAAAGAAGCCTTTGATAAGATTCTCGAAGCCTCCGAAGCCGTGGCAGCCAAGTCCGAAGGCATGAGCGGCGACCTCAAGGTGGTCTCGCAGGATACGGAAAATGTCCGTACCCGTTCCAGTAAGATTTCCGACAACAGCCGCCGGGTAGCTGCAGATATGGAAAGCGTATCGGCAGCCGCCGAAGAGCAGTCCGCAGCCGCTGAAGAAATCGCTTCGGCAAGTGAAGCTCTGGCACAGCTGGCACATGGCTTGCAGACGGCAGTTGGTGAGTTCAAGGTCTAAAAAGCGTATCTCTCAAATTCCTATATCTTTTAATCCATTCAGGCGGGGCTGTGGGGAAATTCCTCACAGCCCCGCCTGGGTTTTTATACTAGAGAACGGTATAAACAAATAGGAATAGTTTATCCTTCGCGAGTATAGATAGAAAAAAGATGTATCCCTCGCATGTGAAGGATACATCTTTTTTCGTTAAAACATATTCAGGGCTGTGGTTTGTTCGCTCTGCAAGGGAACAGCCGATTGCTTGGCCAGCTTGCAGGTAAGCTGGAGGATGATTTCCGTGCCTTGTGCGGAAGGTTCCTGTGAGGTGTCTATCGTTACTTTGGCATGGAACAAATCGAGAAGATGTTTGGTGATGGCGATGGTTCTTTCCGTGCCTTCCTTTTTGAAGAACTGCCGCCAGTCGTAATCCATGTACAGGATATTCTGTAAGGCATCCGGCAAATTGTTGCCGGTATTTTTGATGCGCAGTTCATAGTCGGCGTAGAGCCGCAGGTGACGCTGGTCCTCCGGTGTGGGGGGAACCTGGTAGGCAAAGCCCTTCTGCGCCAGTGTGACGGCGATGCTGCCGCCTGACGGCGTGTGTTCGTAAGCAAGGCTGATAAGGTTCAGGAGTACGCGCTGCAGTCGGTTGCTGTCACTGTAGATATAGGGATTTTCCAGTTCTGCCGTATAGGCCATGAAGTCGATGCCTTTGTTCTGCATCTGCGTAATGAATATCTTTTGGATTTCCTGCAGGCTGCTGCGGATATCCATAGGGGAAAGGAACAGTTTCAATTCGTTGTCATCAATGCGGTTGAAATTGCGCATATCCTCTACGAGATGGAGGAAATAGCGGCTGATGGATTCGGTATGGTTTAGCCCCTGCCACAGTCCGTCAAGGGTTTCGGGGCTGCATTTTCCCTGCATGCCTTGATATTCCCTGCCGGTAACAGCGGTGGTTCTGACATAGCTCATAATGGAATTCATCATCAGACCGATGTCGTGGGTCATATTGGCAAGATATACGCTGTTGGTGCGGCTGGCCTTTTGCTCGGCATAGACCCTGCGCCTTAGTTTTTCCTCGCGGCGGCGCATGGTGGTGAAGATATCTGCCATAAAGAGCAGGATGACCATGATGAGGGTTATCTGAATCAGGCTGTTCTGATTCAGCGTTTCATTGACAAGGGTAAAGCCGCCGTAGCCGGCCAGCGGGATTTTGGTCATCATGACCTGCCGCAGCCAGAGTGCCGAGGAAAAGAAATTCAGGAACAGCAGCACGGTACACATGGAGAACGACTTGCCGAAGCGGTTCTGTTCATCGTGCTTGAAGATATACCAGTAATAGATAAGCCCCAGGACGCTCCATACGGCCAGCAGCAGATAGGATTCAACGCTAAGCGAACTGCCCAGAAGCAAATCGGGAATGATGGGGCAGAAGAAGAACAGCACGGACAGGACAAGGCCGGTGATGCCTAAGAATTTGCCCGTGGAATTGTGTTCGTCACGGGACTCTCTGTAGCGGCACAGGGAAACATAAACATAGGCCAGTGCGCCGCTGATGGTGATGCCATCCACGAGCCAGACGATGGCGGTGCGTCCGAGGAACGGAATGGGCAGGGACAGCAGGAGGATGAGGAACACAGCCTTGCGGGGTGTGCCGTCCGCTGCCTGCTGGGCTAAGAATGTCGGCAGCAGCCGGTCTTTGGCCATGGACTGCAACAGGAAGGAGCAGCCGCGATAAAGTCCGGTAAGACAGGTGCAGACAGCCGCCAGTAGCGTGACGACGAGGAGTGCAAGCCCGCCGGAACCAAGCAGGGTGCTGACGCTGTGGAAGACCGGCAGGGAATCAAAACCGCCGAGTCCGCTTAGTGCATGGATATATTCGTTCCAGCCGTGGTATTCGGGCGGGATGCAGAGTACGGAAATCGCAATGGGCAGGCTGTAGGCCAGAAAGATGGCCACAACCGAAGCGATAATCAGGAGAAACGTCCGCTGGGCAGGAAAGCGGAACTCCGCACTGCCGTGGGTGATGGATTCAAAGCCGAAGAACATCCACGGTGCCACCATCATAATGCTGAAAACCTGCCAGAAGGGCGTGCCGCCAATATCCGGGTCAAAAGCGGGATAGAAGCTGGCATGCTGGGGACTCATGGACAGCACCCCGCAAAAGAGCAGGAGGATGCCGCCCAGCATGATGAGCGCTAAAATGGCATTGACGGGGCGTTTTAATTTCCCCGCAAACGCCGAGAACAGGGCAAAGGCAATGAGCACGCCCCAGGTAGTGACAATTTCCCCGGCGTAGACATCAAAGCCGGCCACCTGATAGTGAAAACCCCATTGCAGTACATCGCCAAAGAGGAACCGCACCAGCACCACGATGGAGGTGGCATTGGCCCACATGATGGAAAGATAAGTCACGATAAGTGCCCAGGCGGCGAGGAAGGCATGGTCATAGCCCATGACCTCCCGCACATAGGCGAAGAAGCCGCCGTTGTCCCGGTATTTTTGTGCCAGCTTGCAGAAGTTGGCACCGATAATCAGCATGGCAATGCTGCTGAGGGCAATGGCGATAATGCTGCCCACAGGGCCGGCATGGGGCAGGAATAAGTTGCCCGGCATCATAAAGGCTCCCCAGCCCACGGCACAGCCGAAGGACAGCCCCCAGACATTGAGGGGGTAGAGCAGCCGGGTATTGGAACTTTCGGCAGGAGCCGTGTCATTTGGTGTGTTCATAGTAGCATCTCCTTATTATTCAGCCAGCGGTTCTGGCGGGATTGGCGTATGGTCTGCTGCAGGTTCCGGAGCCAGTGGCAGGGTCAGCGTGACGATGATATCCTTGCCTGCGCCCTGACCCGGCATAGTGCTTATCTTCAAGGTGCCGCCCATGAGCATGACCAGTCCCTTGGATATGCAAAGACCGCCCAAGTCGGTGGCTTCGCCGTCAAAGGGTTCAGCCATGTGTTCGATGATGACCGGGGGCATATTCGCGCCGGTATCATTTACATGCAGTTCGTAGGTCGCGCTTTCTGCGGTGGAACTTGTTTCCAGCAGTGTCACCATGACCCCGCCGCCTGTGGGCGTAAACTCGCAGGCATTGCTGATGAGGTTGATGAGCAGCCGTTCCAGACGCTGCTTATCGACTATGACATGCGGATGATGCAGCTCTATGGGATAGGCATCGAAGAAGATATTTTTTTCCTGCATCTGCATGGCGAATAAATCCTTGGCATTTTGCAGGAGACTCCGCCAGTCCGTGGGCTCAGTATCAGCAAAAAGCCGGTTTACCGCCGTGCGGCCTTTTTCCACATCTTCCGTGGTGATGAATTTCTTGTCAATCATGTTGCGAATGAGGGCGGTGAGCTGCTGGGTATGGGCATCGAGCTGCCAGAGATAATTGTTCAGGCGGTCGGGAATGCGGCGGGGGCAGTTTTCCTCCGGGCAGGCCGCGCAGATGGAACAGTTTTCCAGCGACTGATGAATGGAAGCCTGTGCCGCCTCCATGGGAATGTTGAGGTCATGAGAGATATTGGAAAGGAAGGTGTTCCGCGCCAAATCGATTTCATTCTGACGGCGGCGGACTTCGGTTATCTTCCGTTCCTGCCGTTTGATGGTGATGAAGATATCGGCCATCAGCATCAGGATGATTAGAATCATGACCATCTGCACCAGACTGTCGGTGGTCAGGTCACTAGAAGAAGTAGGGGCGTGGTCATGGGCAGCGGCAATAATGTGCTGCTTCATCATGAGCCAGAGCCAGATGCTGGACGAGAAGAAATTGAGGAACAGAATCATGATGCACATGGAGGTGCTGTGCCCGAAGCGGTTTTGCTTGTCGGTTTTGAACGTATACCAGTAATAGGTAAAGCCCAAAAGACTCCAGACAGCGAGCATCAGATAGGATTCAACTTCCAGTGAACCGCTGAGAAGCAGTCCCGGAAGCAGAGGACAGAAGAAGAAAATAACGGAAATTGCTACCCCAAAAATAGCCAGCTTCTTAGCTGCAGCACGACCTTCCTCGCGGGCAGTAAAGTAGGCGCACAGGGAAGCATAGCCATAAGCTACGGAACCTACAACCGTGATGACATCGCAGAGCCAGACGATGGATACCCGCCCCAAAAAGGGAATCAAAAGTGAAATGAGCATGACAAAGATAATGGCATTGCGGGGCGTTTCATCGTCAGCCTGCCGGGTAAACCAGGGCGGCAGGATATCGCATTTGCCCATGTATTGCAAAAGAGGCGCAATGGAACGGAACAGCCCCAAAAGGCTGGTGGCAATGGCGGCGGTAATGGACAGGCACAGAACGGCAAGACCATTCATGCCGAAAACCGTATAGACGCTGTGAAATACCGGCAGTCCGGCCAGCCCTTCAAGGCCGGAACGGTTGGCCATATAGGAAGTCCATGAGGTAAAATCTGCCGGAATCGCCATCACGCTCATCGCTGCCAGCAGAATGTAGATAAGCCCGCCGGAAAGCACAGCGGCAATGACGATGGGAAATATTTTTTTTGCAGGAAAAGCAAAATCATTGCAGGCATGGGTGACGGCCTCAAAGCCAAAGAACATCCACGGAGCCAGCATGCACATGGAAAGAACCTGCGCCACGGGGGAAGTATATGACTGGAAAAGCGGCGTGAAAACCGCTGTACCGGTCTCGTTCAGCAGGGCGGTAAAGAGCAGAACAACCGTGAGCAGGAAAATGACGGCCAGAAACGTGTTGAGATGCTTCTTGAGGATGCCGCCATAGCAGGAGAACAGGCCAAAGAGGATAAATACTGCCCAGGTTACGGCTATCTCCCCGAAGTAGATGTCAAAATTGGCAAGGGTGTAGAGATAACCCCATTCAAAAACATTGCCCAGCAGGAAACGCGCCAGCAGCACGGTGGCCGTGGCATTGGCCCAGAGAATGGACAGATAGGCAATGAGCAGAATCCATGCCGCCAAAAAGGCATGGTCGCTGCCTAAGATATTTTTCGTATAGGCGACAATGCCGCCGTCATCGGGAAATTTTTCCGCCAGACGGCAAAAATTGTAGGCAATGACAAGCAGCAGCACCGTACTTAGTGCCATGGCAAGAACCGTGCCCAATGGCCCTGCCGTGGGAATATAGAGATTGGCCGGTACCATAAAAGCACCCCAGCCTACGGCGCAGCCCAGAGAAAGCCCCCAGACATTCAAGGGGGAAAGCATGCTTGCGGCAGCCCGCCCTCCAGAGCTGCCATTTTGTACAGACATATTCATAACACAATGCTCCTTTATGTGAATTGGATAACGATTATTTCAATTACTTCATAAATTCTCTCTTGACCGACAAATTCCTTCTTAATTTATAGGCAAAAAGCCCTCCCATCACAATTGGGGGAAGGCTTTATTTGGCGATTTTATGAATGGCACCCGGAATGCTTAAAAGTGGCAGCTGCTGTTCAACGGCGCCGATTTCAAAGGCAGACTTGGGCATACCGTACACCGTGGAGGTTGCCGCATCCTGCCCGATGGTGGGAGAACCTTTCTGCCGCATCTTTAAGAGACCCGCGGCACCGTCCTTGCCGATGCCCGTGAGGATTATCCCCAAAGCGCGGCTGCCCGCGGCCTCGGCTACGCTGTCAAAGAGCACATCCACCGAAGGGCAGACGCTGTGTACCGGCGGGCCGGTCTTGCATTCCAGCATATAGCGTGAACCGCTGCGGGAGATGGTCATGTGCTTGGCTCCGGGCGCAATGTAGACATGATTGGGCAGAACCACATCACCGCTGGCGGCTTCCTGAATGGTCAGCTTGCATTCCGTGTTCAGGCGTTCCGCAAAGAGCTTGGAAAACATGGGCGGGATGTGCTGAACGACGACGATGCCCGGCAGGGGCGGTTCCAGACGGGTGATTACCGCCGACAAGGCTTCTGTACCTCCGGTGGATGCTCCCATGGCAATAAGGTCGATATTGCTGGCCCTGACAGACGGCGTGACAAAAGACGTCTGCGGCCTGGGCGCAGGTGCAGGTTTTGGCGCAGGCGCAGACACCGGCGGAGCCGCTTTGCGGATGTCCGGCGCGGCTGCCGCACCGGTTTTGCCCTGAGAAGTCAAAAGGGTACTGACTATCTTTTCAAAGAAGGGTTCCATGGGCTGACCGATAGACGGCTTCTTCAGATAATACGCCGCGCCCAAAATCTGGGCGGCTTTCTGCCCGCTGTCCAAAATGCCGTAGGTGACAATGGGAATGCGCGGGAATTTTTTCACCAGCATGGGCAGAAACTTTTCCTGCTGCACCAAAAGAGACCCCAAGGCGAAATTCAAAATGATGATATTGGGGCTGAACGCAGACAGCTTTTCCATCGCCTCGGCAGGCAGGCCGGCATGCTCAACAAGACTGCCGGCCGGCAGCCGCTGGTTAAGCTCCTGAACCAAGGTGTTCTGGAACATTATGGAGTTGTCGATGACGAAAACTCTCAAATCCTGCATAAGCTCCTCCCCATTTCCCCATTGGCTGTTTACCAATGTATATGCTTATAATTAGACCTTTGTGCGATAAAATCCTGCTTTTTAATAGAAAAGAATAATTTTCGTTTTCGTTGCGGGTGGATTATTAATTTTCTAATAAATTGACATATGTCCTAATCTTTGTTATGCTGTTATCGTTTAATTCTTGTATAAGCCTGCTGATATGGTGCAGGCGTTTCTACAGGCAACCGTAAATTGTCA
>JAGAYB010000047.1 GCA_017940705.1 Selenomonas sp.
ATATACGGCCTCCATAAACGCTAAGTGCAAAATTCCTGAAGCCTCATCCTTTAGTTCCTGTCCACAAGCTGTGTGTTGATAGCGACGGGCCATCTTTTTCAACAAGCCGGCATAGGCCAGCAATAATTTTTCGCAGGCCTCCGTTTGTCCGTTCTTGGCCTGCTGTATTAAGTCGTTTTCCTGCTCGATAGTATACATACTTACCGCTCCTTTCCGTGTCTTAGTTTAGGCTGCTGTTTACGGAGGCGCGAGGGCGGAATGATGGTCAATTCCTGTAAATATTTGGCTGAAACGGCCAGATTTTGCTATAATCAGAGAAGAAACGGGGGGATTGCCATGCGAATTGAAGAAATCATCAACAAGCACCGCTTGGAACTAAATGACACGGACATGGTCATTTATAAATATATATTGCAGCATCGGGCGGCTGTCCGGCATATATCCATCCATGAGCTGGCCAGGGCCTGTGCGGTTTCGTCCACCACCATCGTGCGCTTTGCCCAGAAACTGGGCTTTGATGGCTTTGGAGAATTAAAAGCCGTTTTGAAGATGGAGGAGGCAGCGCAAAGTGTCTATAGTGATGACGTGCTGAAGGATTTGCAGAAATTCTACTCCCAGACCTCAGCCAAGGTGTTCAAACGTAATTTTGACAGCGCCAGCCGACTGATGCACGAGGCCAACCGCGTCTTTGTTTTTGCTTCCGGCTATGTGCAGAGTAATGTGGCACAGGAACTGAAACGGCTGTTCTTCTATGACAACGTCCTGATTTATGAAATCAGCGGGCAGGAGGAATTCCTGTCCCTGACCAGCAGTCTTACCGCAGATGACCTCTTTATCTTTGTATCCCTGTCCGGGGAAACCCCGGTGGTGGTGGAATTTGCCCAGCGGCTGAAGCTACTGGATGTGCCCTTTATCTCCATTACGAAACTGCATGACAACACGCTGGCCAGCCTGTCCACGGTCAACCTCTATGTCTCGCCGGCCCGGTTTCAGCTCTATGAAAATGAAGACGAGCATATCGCTTTTCAATCCATGCTGCCGTACTTTATGCTGGTGGAGGTCTGGTATGTGAAATACCGTATGTACCTGCGCCAGCAAAGGGGCGGTACCAAAGTACAGGAAATGTAACAAAATACAGCTCGGGGGCTATGTGCCGAAAGACCGTCAGCTTATTGCGCTGACGGTTCTTTTTGTGTATTCTGTGTTTAGCGAGGTAATTCAAGAAAAAATATAGGGGGCTTTAACATGACAATCAGCAAAGACCGTCTTATGCAGGGGATGCAGCGGTTCGGCGGTGCTATGTACACGCCGGTAATCCTGTTTGCTTTCTTTGGTCTGACGGTAGCACTGTCAATTATCTGCAAGAATCAGGGGCTATTGGGGAGTATAGCTGCTGAGGGAACTGTATGGTACGATTTTTGGTATGTGGTGGAGCAGGGAGCATGGACGGTTTTCTCCCAGATGCCCATTCTGTTTGCCATCGCCGTGCCCATCGGCTTTGCAAAAAAAGAGCCGGCGCGCTGCGCGATGGAGTCCTTTGTTATCTACATGATATTCAATTATTTTATTGCCGGTTTCCTGACCCTGCACGGGGCGTACTTCGGTGTTGACTACAGCCAGAATGCCGGTGCCGGTACAGGGCTGGCTATGATTGCCAATATCAAGACTTTGGACATGGGTATGCTGGGGGCTATATTTATCGCCTGTGTGACAGCTTACCTGCACAATCGCTTTTATGACACCAACATTCCCGACTGGCTGGGAATTTTCAAGGGCCCGGCCTTTGTCGTAGCAGTAGGCTTTGCGCTGATGATTCCGGTGGCGTTTGCCTTTTGTCTGGTTTGGCCGGCTGTGCAGCACGGCATTATGCAGTTTCAGGATTTCTTAAAGACCAGCGGCCTTTTAGGTGTCTGGGCCTACACTTTTTCCGAAAGAATCCTCCTGCCTGCTGGACTGCATCACTTCATCTATCTGCCGTTTATCTTCGGGCCGGCTGTTTGCGATGGCGGCATACAGGCATATTGGCTGCAGCATTTAAATGATTTTGCCACCAGCGCCCAGAGCCTGAAGGAACTTTTCCCGGCCGGCGGTTTTGCCCTGCATGGCAGCTCCAAGATATTCGGCCTGCCCGGTGCCGCTCTGGCCATTTATATGTGCGCCAAACCGGAAAAGCGGAAGAAAACGGCTGCACTCCTGATTCCGGCAACATTGACTGCCGTTATCTGCGGTATCACGGAGCCGCTGGAATTCACCTTCCTGTTTGTGGCACCGCTGCTTTATCTCGTGCATGCCGTACTGGCTGCCTGCCTGTCGGCTGCTCTGTATGCCATCGGTCTGGCCGGCAACTTCGGCGGCGGCCTTATTGATGCCTTTGTACAGAACTGGATTCCGCTGTTCCAGTACCATGCCGGTACATACATTATGCAAATCGTTATCGGCTTGTGCTTCACGGCGATATATTTTGTCGTATTCCGCACATTGATTTTGAAGTTTGATTATGCTACGCCGGGACGCACGGCTGATGATGTAGAAGACAAACTCTTCTCCAAGGCTGAGTATCAGGCTAAAAAAGAAATGGAAGAAATGGGTCTGGCTGACAACGCACTGGCCATCAAAGCCAAGGTATTTCTGGATTGTCTGGGCGGCCCGGACAACATCAGGGAAGTAACCAACTGTGCAACCCGTCTGCGTGTGACGGTAGCTGACCCTGACAAGGTGGCCGCTGTAGGCAAATTCACCAAAGCCGGTGCTTTCGGGCTGGTGAAAAACGGCAAGGCTGTACAGGTCATTGTGGGTCTTTCCGTACCGCAGGTGCGCAGCTATTTCGATGCCCTGCTGAAAGGCGAAAAGATTGCAGGCACGGCACCGGCAACCGAGAAACAGCCGGAAAAAGCCTTGGACAGCAGTCTGGCCATGAAGTTAAACGCCTGTGTATCCGGGCGGCTTATTGACATGAGTGAAGTTCAGGATGATATGTTTTCCCAAAAGATGATGGGGGACGGCATTGCTATTGAGCCGGAAGGTGATATGGTACTGGCTCCGGCAGATGCGGAAGTGACCATGATTATGGAAGAAAGCCTGCATGCTATCGGCCTGCGCCTGCAGAACGGCGCTGAACTGCTTATCCATGTCGGCATTGATACGGTGAAATTAAACGGCGAAGGATTTTCGGCATTAGTCAAGGCCGGTGACAAGGTCAAGGCTGGCACACCGCTGCTGAAATTTGACCAGGAGGTCATCAAGGCCGCCGGGTACAAGACAACGGTGATTATGGCTGTGACTAACTCCGGTGATTATCCGCAAATGCAGAAACATGAGGACGCCGCGGTGACTGTCGGGGAAACGCCGGTGCTGGTATTTTAAGGGCTGGCTGTCAGGCAGCAGAGAATAGAGGTAACTATGAGTAACTTGAAATGGTGGCAGAAAACCAATGTCTATCAGGTATATCCCAAGAGTTTCCTTGATACCACGGGCAGCGGCACAGGTGACCTAAATGGTATCACGGCTAAACTGGACTACTTGAAGGAACTGGGGACGGGAGCTGTCTGGCTGACGCCGGTATACCCCTCGCCCATGGTGGATAACGGTTATGATATCGCGGATTTCACGGGCATTGACCCTGCTTATGGCAGCATGGCCGATATGGAACGGCTTATCGCCGAGGGAAAGCGCAGGGATATACGGATAGTGATGGATTTGGTGTATAACCACACATCGGATAAACATCCGTGGTTCGTGGATTCGGCCAGCGCCCGGGACAGTGAGCACAGCGATTGGTACATCTGGCGCGACCCGAAACATGACGGCGCGCCGCCGACGAACTGGCGCTCCATCTTTGGCGGCAGTGCCTGGACATGGTGCGAAAAACGGCAGCAGTATTATCTGCATACCTTCGCGGCGGCGCAGCCCGATTTGAACTGGGAAAATCCGGCTGTGCGCCGGGCACTGTATGATGCGGCTAATTTCTGGCTGGATAAGGGCGTGGGCGGTTTCCGCATAGATGCCATTGTCTATATCAAAAAGCCGGCACAGTTTGTTGACGGCGAGCCGGACAGTGATGACGGCATGGTCAATATTCATAGCATGATTGCCAATACGCCGGGTATTTTGGATTTGCTCCATGAATTCAAGGCCGAGGTCTTTGACGGCCACGATATTTTTACCGTGGCTGAGGCCAATGGCGTTGCGCCGCAGGATTTGCCATATTGGGTGGGCGCTGAGGGCGTATTTGATATGCTCTTTGAGTTTTCCCACATGAATCTGGAATTTCCGCATGGGGAGTTGTGGGGGCAGGCGACAGGGTACACCCCTGCGATTATCCCCAAACTGAAAAAAGTGCTCTTTGCCAGTCAGCAGGCGACGGCAAAACAGGGCTGGTATCCCATTTTCTTTGAAAATCACGACCAAATGCGCTGTGTGCGGCATTTCTTCCCTGATGAGGCAGATAGAAAAATGGCGGCCAAAGCTATGGCTGTCCTGCTGTTCACCCTGAGGGGAACGCCCTTTATTTACGAGGGGCAGGAACTGGGCATGGATAATACAGCATGGGACAGCATTGACGCCTATAATGATATTTCCTCTCATGGGCAGTACGCACTGGCTATGTCAGAGGGGCACAGTGCGGACGAGGCCTTGCGGATTGTCCACCGCTACAGCCGGGATAATGCCCGGACACCGCTGCAGTGGACACAGGCGGAAAATGCCGGCTTTAGTACAGGCACGCCATGGCTGCCGGTACATGAGGACTTTGCTGACTGCTGCGTCGCTGGCGAGATAAAAGATGAGACATCAGTGCTGAACTTTTATCGCAGTCTTGTCAGCCTGCGCTATGACAGCGAGGCTGCCGAGGTCTTGCAGCAGGGCAGCTTTGTACCGCTTTTGGTTGCTGATGATAGCATTATGGCCTTTAAACGCGTCCTGAGGGACTGCTGTGTTTATACACTGGTGAACTTCACCGGCAGGGAGCAAAGCTATGAACTGCCGGAATTGGCAGAAGCCAGCCTGCTGCGGAGCAATGCTTCCGGCAGCAGGCCGGGCCTGTCGCGGCCATGGGAGGCCGTTATCTACATAGGGAAATAAGGTGAAAACATGAAAATTGGTGCCAGTGACTATGACGGAACCCTCTTTCGGCAAAACAGAATTGCGGCAGAGGATGTGGCCGGGGTCAAAGCATGGCGGCAGGCCGGTAATAAGTTCGGGGTGGTCAGCGGCCGTGATTACGGTATGCTCATGCCCCAGCTGGACTATTATGGGATAGAGTCTGATTATGCGGTATGCAATAACGGCGGCATAATCTTCCGGGGCGATGGGACGCCCTTGTGGCAGGGCAGTATTCCCTTGCCGGTGCTGGCGGACATCGTCCGCGACCCCGGAGTAGACCGTTCCTTCCACTTCGCTTTTTCGGCGGAAGACAGAACCTTTTTATATCATGAACAGGAAGGTTCATGGATTACACGGGAGGCGCAGGAATGGAATTTCCCGATTGTAAAAATCACGGAAAGCGACATTTTGGGACTGCCGCAGATTCATCAGTTTTGTCTGGGGTATCATCAGGCAGACGAGGCTGACCGGGTCAGTGAGGCTGTCAATGCACAGTTTGGCCGCTGGGTGCATGCGTATCCCAACGGCTGCAGTGTGGACATCACCCCGGCAGGCGTCAGCAAGAGTCAGGGCATAAACAAATTGCTGGAGCTGATGGGCTGGCAGGGGGCAGAGGTCTATGCTATCGGTGATGAAACAAATGACCTGCCCATGCTGGAAGCCTTCCAGGGCTTTACGGTAGAAACGGCGCGTCTGGCTATACAGGACAAAGCCCGGGCAGTGTACAGCAGTGTGGGAGATATGCTTTTAAGCAATATCTGAGGACAGTCCCTGATTATTTAAAAATATTCTGCGATTGCAGGCAGGAACTTTCTTTTCTTTAAGCGTATATTATCAATTAAGATTACGTATTTTGGAAAGGAAGTGTCTGCTATGGCAAAATTGAAATACATTATTCTGGTGCTTTTGGTAGTGGCTGTGGCCGGTGGTGCCGGTTTCTATGCCGCTGTGCAATACGACCGAACGCGGGCTATAGTGCAGGCCGAGCAGGACAAAAAAGACGCTGCCAAACAGGCGCAGATACAGGAAAAAGAAGCGGCGGAGAAGGCGCAGAAAGACAAGGCCAGACGTAAGCAGGAACTGCTTGACAAGCGCATGGGGCGCGCCGAGGAACCTGACCAGGTGATTCGCGGACTGACCGCCGATATGCTGGTCAGCAAGGAAATGGACGGTTCCACCTACTATCGCTATGAAGAGCCGACGGAGCATGGTATTTTCCTGCAGCCCTACATTGTCCGTGATGGCGGTGGTACGGCGGTGCTGCATGTGATACTGCGTCATCGCGGCAACAGGGCGATGGGCTTTCAAGGCGTAGGCCTGCAGACAAGTGAAGACGATGTTTATCAGGTCAGAGCCAGTGGTCAGGTCACGACCTCCCAGATAAATGACGGGATTATGGAATGGTGTGATCAGGTTGCCGACAAGGAAACTTTAAAGGGCATGGGGGAAGTCGCTGACCAGCTGGCAGGCAAAATTGTCATGCTGGGTGTCAAGGGCGGCTCCAATGATGACAGAGCCCTGTCAGCGACAGAGGCAATGCGTATCAGAAATATGCTGGAGCTTTGTGACATCCTGAATGGAAAAAAGCGCACTTGATATAAGGGAAGGTCGTGATTGGGGATGGAAGTGACTATTTTTCCGCCGTTTGTGGCTCAGGTAATGTTGATTTTAGTAGGAGTTATCAGTCTGGTAGCTTTGGTGGGGATTGCCTACAATTATTCCATTATCATCAATGGCCGTGGGGAATTTGCCAAAATTGCCGAA
>JAGAYB010000048.1 GCA_017940705.1 Selenomonas sp.
CAGGCTTTGCGTTTTGCCAACACCTCGGCACCGGAGCATTTGGAGCTTTTAACCAGAGAACCATTTAAGCTTCTGCCGGAGATAAGACATGCCGGCGCTGTGTTTTTGGGCGCGTATTCCCCGGAACCGCTGGGCGATTATTTTGCCGGCCCGAACCATGTATTGCCCACAGGCGGCACGGCCCGTTATTACAGCGTACTGAATGTGGAAACCTTTATGAAGCGCACCAGCCTGATTTCTTATAGTCAGGAGGCGCTGGCGGCCGTAAGTGACGACATTATCCGTCTGGCGGAAACGGAGGGGCTGGAGGCTCATGCCAATGCCATTCGACTGAGGAGGAAATAATTTATGTTGAAATATCGTACCGGCTTAAAGGATATGCCGTCCTATGATGTGGTGGAACGGGACTGGCAGATAAAGGTCAATGCCAACGAATGTAATATGAACCTGCCGCCTATGGTGGAGGACCGTCTGATGGGCAGATTATCCCGGGTGGCCTTCAACCGCTATCCCAATGAGGAATATGATTATCTCTGCGAGCAGATTGCCGACAATCACCGCCTGCAGAAAGAAAATGTTTTATTGGGCAATGGCTCCAGCGAGATTATCGAAAAACTTTTTTATTGCTTTGGCGGCACGAAAGCCAAAAAAATCGTTTATCCCGTACCATCTTTTTCCATGTACGGCATTTACGCCAAAGCTGCTCAGGCACAGGGGATTGAAGTGCCTTTAAACAAAGATTATTCACTGAACAAGGAAAAATTCGTAAAGGCGGTAAATGAAGAAAAGGCCGGACTGGCAGTAATCTGTAATCCCAATAATCCCACGGGAACGGGTTATGATTTGGATACCATTGAATACATTGCAGCCAACATTCACAGTAACTGCGCCCTGCTCATTGATGAAGCCTACATCGAATTTTATGGGCGCACGGCGGTGGGGCTGCTCGCCAAATATCCTAATCTGATTGTAGCCAGGACTTTTTCCAAAGCTTACGGGCTGGCTTCAGCCAGAGTTGGTTACATGCTGGCTGCCAAGGAAATTGTGGAAATGATTGGCAAAGCATATATGCCCTATCACATGAATGTGTTATCTCTGGTGACGGCTGATATTGTCTATCAGATGCGTCATGAATACGTGCCCCGTATTCAGATGATGATTGCCGAACGCAAACGCATGACCACCCTGCTGGATAAATTGCCGGGAGTTACGGTTTATCCGTCAGAGACGAATTTTATTCTCATTAAATACGCCAAAGGTGAAAAACTCAACAAATATCTGGAAGAAAAAGGTATTGGCATCCGCAGCTTCGGCAGTAATCCGGGATTAAAGAATTGCCTGCGTATTTCCATGGGGCTGCGCGAGGAAAATGATATCTGGTATGAGGCCGTAAAAACTTTTGTGGAGGGACGTATATGAGTAAGCGGTGCAGTGAAATAAAACGGCAGACAGCAGAAACAGATATCTCTTTGCAGCTGGCTTTGGACGGCACCGGGCAGGCCAAAATCTTTTCGGGCATCGGCTTTTTTGACCACATGCTGAACCTCATGACGGCTCATGGACAGCTGGATTTGACGCTGACATGTCAAGGCGATTTAAACGTAGACGGCCACCATAGTGTGGAGGATATCGGCATTGCTTTGGGTGAAGCTTTTAAACAGGCCATCGGTGATAAAAGGGGCATTTGCCGTTACGGCACTTTTTACCTGCCCATGGATGAATCCTTGGCGTTTGTCACGCTGGATATCAGCGGACGTCCGTTCCTCGTTTATGACGGCGGTGAAATGGCACCGCAGGTGGGCGGTTTTGATACGGAACTCACAGAAGAATTTTTACGCGCGTTTGCCATGCATGCCAGTATTACTCTGCATGTAAAAATTCTTTACGGTACGAATACCCATCATAAAATCGAAGCAATATTCAAGGCACTCGGACATGCCCTGCGGCAGGCCGTATCACTTGACCCACAGGTTACAGGTATTCCTTCCACCAAGGGCATGCTTTAAGGAGGCAGGCGGATGATAGCGATAATTGACTATGGCGTAGGCAATTTATTCAGCGTGGAAAAAGCCTTTGCTACCTTAGGCACAGAGGTGAGAATTACCAATAATCCTGCGGAAATAAAAGCTGCCGAAAAACTTGTTTTACCGGGGGTCGGCGCTTTTGGTGACTGCATGAAAAATCTTGAGGAAAGCGGTCTTATTCCCTTGCTGAAAGAGGAAGTGGCAGCCGGCAAGCCCTTGCTGGGGATTTGCGTAGGGCTGCAGATTCTTTTTGAGGGCAGCGAGGAATCCCCTGAGGCGCGCGGCTTGGGACTTATCCCCGGCAAGGTAAAGAGAATTCAGGCGGAAGGGTTAAAAGTTCCCCACATGGGCTGGAACAGGCTGCATATTATGGAACCGCGGCAGGGGGCAGATTTGTTTGCCGGGCTGGAGCAGGATAAGGAATATGTTTATTTTGTGCATAGCTATTTTGCTGTTCCTGAGGATAAAAGCGTTGTTACAGCTGCAACGGATTATGGAGAAACACTTACGGCTGCTGTGCAGAAGGATAATATCTTTGCTGCACAGTTTCATCCTGAGAAGTCTGGTGATGTGGGGCTGCATATTATTGATAATTTCTGCAAGATAAGTTAGTGCGTTGTTCTGTACTTTTCTTTGGCGCAAAGAAAAGTACCAAATACCCATAAGGGTACAGGCGAAAACAGCGGACTGAAATCACATCACGTGATTTACGTCCGCGAGCGCTCATCCTTGAGCGCTGGGCTGGTGTTGGGGGAGGATGCTTATGATTATTTTTCCGGCGATAGATATTCGTGGTGGGAAGTGTGTGCGGCTTTTTAAAGGGGACTTTGCCCAGGAAACGGTTTTTTCGGACAGTCCTGCGGCTATGGCCCGTAAGTGGCAGGCACAGGGGGCGGAGTATCTGCATTTGGTGGATTTGGATGGCGCATTGGCCGGTTCTTCACAAAATTTAGCAGTCATTGAAGAAATCCTTAAATCCGTAAATATCCCCACGGAACTTGGGGGCGGAATCCGCACTATGGAGCAGATTGATAAACTTCTGGACATGGGAATTACCCGGGTGATTTTAGGTTCTGCAGCGGTAAAAAATCCTGAACTCGTTTATACGGCCTGCCAAAAATACGGTGAACGTATTGTGGTGGGCATTGATGCCAAAGACGGCATTGTGGCCGTTGAGGGCTGGGGCGAATTGGGAAATGTCGGTGTAATTGAACTGGCACAAAAAATGAAAAAGGCCGGAGTGAAAACAATTATTTATACGGATATTTCCCGTGATGGAACATTGAGCGGCGTAAATGTGGAGGCGACTGTAAAACTGGCGCAGGAAAGCGGCGTAAAAATTGTGGCTTCCGGCGGCGTAAAATCACTTGAAGATATAAAAGCCCTGAAAGAAAAGGAAAGCTGTGGCATTGAAGGGGTAATTGCCGGTAAATCAATTTACACAGGCAGTCTTGATTTGCAGGCTGCGATAAAAATTGCTCGCGGTTAAAATTCAAAAATTTTTATTAAAATACTTGCATAATGGTAATTTATCGTTTAGAATAATAAAAGATAATTTTTATTTTAAAGGAGAAATGTACCATGGCAAGAAAAGCTAATTACGAAGAGAAAATCAATGCAATCGAAGAAAAAATTGCAAAAAAACAGGAAGAAATTAAAGTCCTGAAAGCTCAGCTGAACGAAATCAAAGCCAAGAAAGCTCAGGATGATTACAAGGAACTGACTGAATACATGTCAGCCAACAATCTGTCTGCTGCTGAAGTTTTGGCTCGTATCAACGGCTAATCATCAGCCCGGATAATTGGAATTTTGAGGAACATCGCCATGAGGCGGTGTTCCTTTTTTCGTTTGCAGGATTTTTTTCGTTTTATAGCGAATACATACTTGTAATTTATCAGAAGAGGTGAGCGTATGGACGGACAGCGATTGCGGGAATTTTTGGCCGCCAAGCCGGGGCAGTGTCATGTACTGGTGGTGGGTGACATTATGCTGGACAAATATTATTACGGTGATGTGACGCGCATTTCCGGGGAGGCACCGGTGCCGATAACGAGGGTGAATTCTTCTTCGGAGAAATTGGGCGGCAGTGCCAATATCGCCTACAGTCTGGCTGTACTGGGCTGCAAGGTGAGCATTGCCGGTTTTGTGGGCCGTGATTCTCACTGTGAAAGTCTGGTGGAGAGATTTACGCATTACGGCATAGATACCGATGGCCTTATCTACACGGAACGGCCTACGACCACCAAGGTGCGGATAATGAGCGGCAATCAGCAGATGTTCCGC
The DNA here is from genome assembly GCA_017940705.1 of Selenomonas sp. The sequence continues at coordinate 4,308 of JAGAYB010000048.1, forward strand.
GTGGACTTTGAAGATGACCGGCCTGTTGCCTTGCAGGATATGGCTCGTTATGAGCAGTATATCGGTGAAAAACTCAGTGAAAGCCTTGACTGCGTGATAATTTCTGACCATGCCAATGGCGCCTGCACCGATGCCTCCTGCAGCTGGATTATTGAAAAATGTCATAACCATGGTGTGCCGGTGGTGGTAGATATGAGCGCGGCTTCATGGGTGAATTACCGCAAGGCTGACTATGTGGTGGCTAACTTGAAACGAATCAATAAGCAGCTGCTGCAGCCGGCAGAAAATGAGGACAGCGCCGTGGAAAAAGCCTGTCATTACCTCATGCGCAAGTTCCATGTAAAAAATGTAATCGCCACCAGATCACAGAAAGGGTTGTCTCTGGTTCGGGCAGACGAAACCGTACATATTCCTACAAAGGCGCAGGAGCTGTTTGATGTTTTGGGCGCTACGGACGCAGTGACGGCTGTCTTTGGCATGGCCATTGCCGGAGGTCTGCCGCCGGCTTTGGGGGCATATCTGGCCAATCTGGCAGCCAGCCGGGTTGTCACCCGTCTGGGTACTTATGCAGTCACCAGGGAAGAACTGGATGAACTGCTTATTTCCTAAAATAATAACGAATAATGACGCTGCTGCCTATGGTAAATTTTTGCCATAGGCGTTATAATTAGCAAGGAACAATTTTGACTTATGTTTTGTAATACAGGAGTGATTTTGTGAAGGTTAATGACCGTATACATGGTTTTAAAGTAATAAATCGCAGCGAAAGCAAGGAGACGAGTTCAGTCGCGTGGACTTTTGAGCACGAAAAGAGCGGCGCCCGTCTCTTTTTCTTGGAAAATGATGATGACAATAAGGTATTTTCCATCAGCTTTCGCACACCGCCGGTGGATGATACCGGTGTGGCGCATATCGTGGAGCATTCCACCCTGTGTGGCAGCCGCAAGTATCCGCTGAAAGAACCCTTTGTGGAACTGGTAAAGGGGTCGCTGAACACTTTCTTGAATGCCATGACCTACCCGGATAAGACCATGTATCCGGTGGCCAGCCGCAACGACAAGGACTTCCAGAATCTGATGGACGTTTACCTTGATGCGGTGTTCTATCCCTATATGCTGGAAAATCCGCAGGTGCTGATGCAGGAGGGCTGGCATTATGAGATTGAAAAGCCTGAGGACCCTTTGGTCTACAGCGGCGTTGTCTACAATGAAATGAAGGGGGCGCTGTCGGCACCGGATGATTTGCTGGAAAGCCGGATTATGGCAGCTCTTTATCCTGACACAACTTATGGCTATGAGTCCGGCGGCGACCCTGAGGCCATCCCGAACCTGAGCTATGAGATGTTCAAGAATTTCCATCAGCGCTACTATCATCCCAGCAACAGCTATATTTATCTGTATGGCGATTTGGATATTGAAGAAAAGCTGGCCTATCTTGACAGGGAATACCTGTCGGCCTTTACACGCATAGAAGTTCCCTCGAAGATTGAAAAGCAGCAGCCCTTTTCTGGCTTGCTGCGGCAGAACCTCCAGTATCCTGCCGGCCCCGATGAAGATACAGCAGAAAAATCCTTCCTGTCGCTGAGCTGGGTTATGGGAGATTCCCTGAATCTGAAAGATGCTATGGGACTGGATATTCTGGAACACGCCCTGTTGCGGACGCAGGCAGCACCCCTGCGCAAGGCGCTCATTGATGCTCAGCTGGGCAAGGACGTAGATTCCAGTTATGAAGAGGACATTTTGCAGCCCTTCTTCAGCATAATTATCAATAATTCGGAAACAGACCGTGCTGATAAATTCTACAGCCTTGTTTACGCTACATTGAAAAAACTGGCAGATGAGGGCATTGACAAGACCCTGCTGGAAGCCTCCATCAACCTGATGGAATTCCGCCTGCGTGAGGCTGATTTCGGCTCAGCGCCCAAGGGGCTTATCTACGGCATCCGCATTATGCGTACATGGCTTTACGATGGCATACCGGAAGCGGTACTGGCCTATGAAGAGATTATCAGGGCCATGAAGGAAGGTCTGCATAACGGCTACTTTGAAGACCTTATCCGCCGTTACTTCCTGAATAATCCCCATGCAGCCCTGCTGACCATGGCGCCGAGCAAGACGATGGCAG
>JAGAYB010000049.1 GCA_017940705.1 Selenomonas sp.
GTCAGAAATTGAAACGAAAGAAGGAATATAAATGATTAAAGTTGCTCCATCCATTTTATCGGCAGATTTTGCCCATCTGGCTGATGAAGTAAAAAAGGTAACGGATGCCGGCGCGGAATACATTCACATTGATGTTATGGACGGCTCATTTGTGCCCAACATCACGCTGGGCTCACTGGTGGTAAAAAGCCTGCGTCCTGCCAGCAAGGCGGTTTTTGATGTGCATCTCATGGTAGAGCACCCGGAAAATCAGATTGCCGCTTTTGCTGAAGCCGGTGCTGATATCATTACCTTTCATTGGGAGGCAGCCCGTCATCATCACCGCATTATCCAGCAGATTAAAGCTGCCGGCTGCAAGGCCGGTATTGCGCTGAACCCTGGCACGCCGCTGGCGATGCTTGAGGAAATTCTGCCGGAAGTGGATATGGTGCTGATTATGACGGTCAATCCCGGCTTTGGCGGACAGAAGTTCATTGCGTCGCAGCTGGAAAAGATTCACATGCTGCGCCATACCATTGAAGATATGGGATTTACCTGTGATATTGAAGTTGACGGCGGCATTAACGCGGAAACCAGCAAGCAGGTACAGGCGGCCGGCGCTAATATTTTGGTAGCAGGTTCGGCTGTTTACGGAGCGGACGATGCGGCAGCAGCCATTAAGGCTATTCGTGGTTAAGGAGATGAAAGTAATGGCAAAAGAAAAAGCAGTGGTGCTGCTGTCCGGCGGTTTGGACAGCTGCACCTGTATGGCAGTGGCCAAGGAGGCCGGCTATGAAATATATCCTATCAGCTTCAATTATCATCAGCGCCACAGTATTGAACTGGATGGGGCCAAGAAAATTGCGGCTTTCTACAATGTGCCCAAGCACATGATTATTGAAACCAACATGGATGCCATTGGCGGTTCGGCGCTTACGGACAGCAGCATTGATGTCCCCGAAGGCGATGTCAATCGTGATGATGTGCCGATTACCTATGTACCGGCCAGAAATCTCATTTTTCTGTCTTACGCGATGGCTTATGCCGAAGTCGTGGGCGCAACCCATGTTTATATCGGCGTCAATTCGGTGGATTACTCCGGCTATCCCGACTGCCGTCCGGAGTTTATCCAAAAATTTCAGGAACTGGCCGATTATGCCACCACGGCTACTGCCGTAAACGGCACCAAGATTAAGCTGGAAACTCCTTTGCAGAATTTGTCCAAGAAAGAAATAGTCCAGCTCGGCTCCAGACTGGGAGCGCCCCTGCAGTTTACACATAGCTGCTATAAGGGCGGCGAAAAGGCCTGTGGTGTATGCGACAGCTGCAAGCTGCGTCTGCAGGGCTTTGCCGAAGCCGGTGTAGAAGATCCGGTGGAATATGAAACGCGAGGTTAAGAGGTTAATATGCAGGATGTACAAAATCGTGCCGACGGCCGCGGCATTGATATTCAAAAGGTAGGGATAAAGGAAGCTCATCTGCCTTTTTTAATAAAAACCCGTGAAGGCGGCTATCAGCAGGTTTTGGCCAGAGTGAGATTCACGGTGTCACTGCCCAGCGAATACAAGGGCACACACATGAGCCGCTTTTTGGAAATTCTGATGCCATGGAGCAAGAAACCGCTGGCAGAGCCGGAGATGGAAGCCATGCTGGGAGAAGCGCTGACCAAATTGGAGGCCAGTTCGGCGGAGGTGGAGCTGTCCTTCAAGTATTTCGTTGACAAGGAAGCACCGGTCAGCGGCCGCCAATCCGTTCTGGATTTGGACTGTTCTTTTACGGGCTGCAAGGATAAGGGTAAGCCCATGGAATTTCAGCTGGGGGTGGAGGTGCCCTTTACATCGCTTTGCCCATGCAGCAAGGAAATCTCTGCCTATGGTGCCCATAATCAGCGCTCAGTAGCCAGAATCCAGCTGCGTTTTAAAGAAGGTTATGACTGTATATATATTGAAGACCTGGCAGAAATGGTGGAGAAACAGGGCTCTTCACCTATTTATCCGCTGCTTAAGCGTGAGGATGAAAAGTTTGTCACGGAGGCAGCCTATGAAAATCCCAAGTTTGTGGAAGATATCCTGAGGGATACGGTACTGACCTTACGGGAAATTGAAGGGCTTAAATGGTTCTCTCTGGAATGTGAAAACTATGAATCCATTCACAATCACAGCGCTTATGCTCAGCATGAGGAAGAATTGTCCTGAGAAGAGCAAAAATAACTATCCTAAGGGACGGTTTGCATGAATAAATTTTACAAGCGGTTTGTGGGTTTAATATTGCTGGTGGTAATTATTTCCGGCGTAGTCATCTACACTACGGTGGATATTAACACGCTGCATAACTTAAACCGGTTTCAGCCGTGGTCAATCGGGTTGGCCGTTTTTGCTGTGGCATTGGGCATGTTTTTTGATGGCAGCCGCCTGATGCACATGGTGAAGATATCCAATGAGAAAATAACTTTATATCAGGCAGTGCAGGTGGTGTTTGGCAATTACTTTCTGGCTTTGCTGACGCCGGGGGCAACCGGCGGAGCCGTGGCGCAGCTGATGTTTTTGCGTCATGCCGGAGTACCTACCGGCAAGGCGACCGTGCTGGTCATTGTCCGCACCCTGCTGTCGATTTTTTTCCTGGTGCTCTGCATGCCCTTTATCTTTATGCATGATAACGGCATTGTGCCGGGGGTGTCCAATACTGCGCTGATGATGATAACCATAACGGCCTTTGTTGTCATTGTCGCCATTGTGATTGGCGCCCGGCGCGGCTTTCTTGATTATTTCGTCATCAGGTTTACCCGGCGCATGAAGAATCAGCGGCGCCGCAAGGTCATTGCTTTTTACCGGGATACGAAGTGTGCTATTAACCTGCTCCTGCGTTCCCCCTGGAAAATGCTTTTGGTTTTTGTGGAGTCGGGACTTAATCTGCTGTGTATATATGCTATCGTGCCCTGTCTTCTGCTGGGACTGGGGGTTATGGATGCAGACTGGTACACGGTCATGGGCCGCATGATTTTCCTTAACATGCTTTTGTACTTTACGCCGACTCCCGGAGGCTCGGGCATTGCTGAAGGCGGTTTCGTGCTGCTGTTCAGTGAGACGGTGCCGGCCGGTACCGTAGGGATTGTGGCAGTGTGCTGGCGTCTTATCGCTGAGTACATTCCCTTCTTGATTGGTTTCTACTACACACTGACTGTTTTTGGCCGTGATTTCCTCAATCGTCAGTTAAACAAATAAAAGCCGCCGCAGGGCGGCTTTTTTGAAAGGCAGTGGTATTTGTGGCAGATGAATTGCGCAGCGGCTATACTACCGGGGCTTGTGCTGCGGCCGGGGTCAAAGCCGTGCTTTTATATGAGGCCGGTCTGGAATGGGAGACTGTGGAGCTGACAGCTTTGGACGGGACAAAGCTTATAATTCCCGTAAAGGCTGTCCGGGAAACGGAGCATGGGCTGGAGGCCGAGGTGGTAAAATTCTCCGGCGATGACCCCGATATAACAAATGGTGTTTCTGTGTTTACCGCCTTGCGCCATTTATCGGGAGCGCCGGAAGAAATTGTCTTTAAAGCCGGCAAGGGCATTGGCAGGGTAACGAAGCCGGGGCTGTCGGTAGCTGTAGGCGAGCCGTCGATAAATCCCGGCCCCCGGCAGCTTATCCGGCAGGTGATAGCAGAACTTTTGGGCAGTGACAAGCAGCCGCTGGAGGTCACTATCTCCATTCCTGTCGGAGTAGAGCTGGCAAGGCAGACACTCAATCCCATCTTGGGCGTCGAAGGGGGGCTTTCCGTGATTGGCACAACAGGAGTGCTGCGGCCCATGTCGGAAGAGGGGTTTAAAAATTCGCTGGTTCCGCAGATAGATGTGGCATTGGCTGCCGGTTTCACGGACTTAATCTTTGTGCCGGGGAAAATCGGTGAAAGAATTGCGCTCCGTTGGCAACTGCCCCGTGAAGCAATGGTACAGACCAGCAATTTTATCGGTTTTATGCTGGAGGCAGCCGCCAAGCGCGGCGTGAAACGCATTTTGCTTTTTGGTCATATCGGCAAGCTCGTAAAGGTGGCGGCAGGCGTGTTTTACACGCACAACCGCATTGCCGATGCCCGGCTGGAAACCATGGCGGCTTATGCAGCTGCCGCCGGCCTTGGCAGTCAGGGCGTGCAGCAGCTGCTGGCCAGCAATACCACTGAGGATGCTTTGGCAGTTTTGTCAGCCTGTAATCTGCGGCAGACTGTCTGCCGGCGGCTGGCTCAGCAGGCCAGCTGCCGCGTAGAACGCTATCTTTTTCAAAAGGTGCAGGTGGGTACGGTGCTGGTAAGCCTGAAAGGCGAACTGCTGGGCATGGATGATATGGCTGCCAAGATGGGAAAGGCTTGGGGCTGGGAGGTACAAAATGGATCATAAGATAATTGTAGCCGGCATCGGCCCAGGGAGTGAAGCCTATATTGTGCCGCAGGCGCTGCAGGCCATACGGAGCGCTAAGATTTTGGTCGGCGGACGCAGGGGTTTGCAGCAGTTTTCGCAAGAAGGCCAGCAGACAATGGCTATAACTGCTGATATTGAGAGCGTAATGGATTTTATTGCCTGCCAGCTGACCAATAACGATGTGGTAGTTATGGTGTCGGGCGACCCCGGCTATTACTCCCTGCTGGATGCCCTGCGCCGCAGGTTCCCTTCAGCGTCCCTGCAGGTCATTCCCGGCATCAGCGCCATGCAGTATGCCTTTGCCCGTCTGGCACTGCCCTGGCATGATGCTGAGTGGGTCAGCTTTCACGGGCGTCTGCCCAAGACTGAGGACATAAGCTATGCTGCTGGGAAAATCATCGGGATGCTGACCGATGGCAAATACAATTCGCACACAATACCAGAGTTATTAAGACAGCAGGGCTGGCCAGCAGAGGCCACATTGCATATTTGCAGCCGCTTGTCCTATGCTGATGAAGAAATCATAACCACGACTTTGGAAAAAGCTGGCTCTATAGATATAAAGGGTCATTGCATATTGGTAGTAGAAGCAAAAAATTAGCAAAAAAATAAAGATAAATTGTCAAAAATTTTCTTGCCAAATGCCGCCGGGCTATGCTATTATGTATGATAGATTGTGAAAAAGGGTATGTCCTATACCAATTTCGCATAATTAAATTATGGTGGTTGATGTATGGAAGTCATTTTGGCAGATTATCTAGGCTTTTGTTATGGCGTAAAACGTGCCGTATCCATTGCTAAGGAAAATGCTTCTTCAGATGGCACAGCCTGCACATTAGGCCCGATAATCCATAATCCGCAGATGGTGGAGCGCTTGAAAGATGAGGGCGTTGGCACTGTTGAAAGTCTGGAGGAGATGGATAAGGGAACGATAATTATCCGTTCCCATGGTGTGGGGCCTGCGGTTTATGCAGATGCGGAAAGGCGCGGTCTGGAACTGGTGGATGCAACCTGTCCGCATGTGAAAAAAGCGCAGCTTTCAGCTAAGGCGTTGGTAGACGATGGCTATAAAGTGGTCATTATCGGTGAAAAACGCCATCCTGAAGTACACAGTATCTTTGAATGGTCTGACTGCAAGGCCGATATTGTGGAAAACGAAGAAGAGGCCGAGGCACTGCATTCCTGTGCTAAATTGGGAATCGTTTGCCAAACAACATTTTCAGGAGATAAGTTCAAGCAGATTGTTTCACGGCTATTAGAAAAGTCCCGTGATATACGCATACAACGTACCATATGTACAGCTACGGATCAGCGGCAGGCAGCAGCTCTGGAGTTAGCTGCCAAGGTCGATTTAATGCTGGTGATTGGCGGTAAGAACAGTGCCAATACCACGCGGCTGGCGCGGATTTGTGAGGAAAAATGCTTAACTTACCACATCGAAACTGCAGAGGAATTGCAGGACGAGTGGTTTGATAAAATTGAAAAAATTGGTATTACAGCAGGTGCTTCAACACCTGACTGGATTATCAAGGAGGTATATAAAAAGTGTCAGAACAGATGAATATGGAAGAACTCTTGGCAGAGGCCGAAAACGCAATGCCGAATATCGAAGAACGTACAGTTGTTACGGGCGAGGTTATTCAGGTTTCCCGCGATGAGGCTTATGTTGATATCGGATACAAGCAGGAAATTGCTATTCCGAAGCGCGAGCTGGCTTACCCGGCTCCTGAGTCTGCTGAGGATGTAGTAAAAGTCGGCGACAAGATCGATGTTTACATCGTTTCCCTCGGCGGCGACAACGGTGGCATCCTGTCCAAGGTAAAGGCTGACCGCATGGTTGCCTGGAAGGATATGGAAGCTATCATGGAACGCGGCGAGACGGTTCAGGCTCAGATTAACCAGGTGGTTAAGGGCGGTCTCGTAGCTTCTGTAAACGGCCTGCGCGGTTTCATTCCGGCATCCCAGATGGAGCTCCATTTTGTAAAAGACCTGTCCGTATATGTTGGTCAGACTGTTGAATGTGAAATCATCGAAATCGATGTTCACAAGCAGCGTCTGGTTCTCTCCCGTCGCAAGCTCCTCGAAGCTGTACGCGCTGAGAAGGAAGACGAAGTGTTCTCCAACCTGCAGGCTGATACGGTGGTTCGCGGTACCGTTAAGCGTATCGTTGACTACGGTGCATTCATTGACATCGGCGGCGTAGATGGTCTGGCACACATTTCCGACCTTGCTTGGAACCGTGTTAAGCATCCGTCTGATGTTCTCGAAGTTGGTCAGGAACTGGATGTATACGTGAAGAGCATTGATCAGGAGGCAAAGCGCATCTCCCTGTCCGTAAAAGACACCATGCGTGATCCCTGGCTCGACAATGCTGAAAAGTACGCTGAAGGCGACATCATCGAAGGCAAAATCATCAAGCTGACGGACTTCGGTGCTTTCATGGAAATCGAACCGGGATTTGACGGTCTGATTCCGATGGGTGAACTGGCTGAAAAGCGCATTGAACGTGCTGACGAGGCTGTTCATGTTGGCGATGAAGTTAAGGTTAAGGTTCTGCGCATTGACACGAAGCGTAAACGCATTTCCTTGTCCATCACGAAAGCTAACTAATAGCCTAAATAAATGAATAAACTCAGGGGAGTGATGTTTTCCATCACTCCTTTGTTTAATTAGAATGAAAGAGAAATGTATGAGCAAAGAATACGCTGGTGTAATTTCCAGAGTAAATGAAGGCAGTCTGGCCGAGGAACTGGAGCTGGTTCCCGGGGATAAAATCATTGCCATCAATGACCAGCCCCTGCGTGATATAATTGACGTCAGCTTTGCCATGGCCGATGAAGAAATTGACCTGACGGTAGAGCATGCAGACGGCGAGCGGGAAATCATTTCCTTTGATAAGGATTTTGATGAGGAATTAGGCGTAGAATACGAATCGGCAGTATTCGACGGTATAAGAAAATGCGCCAACAACTGTTATTTCTGTTTTGTCAACATGATTGCCCCGAACATGAGGGACAGCCTTTCCATAAAGGATGATGATTACCGGCTGTCCTTTCTCTATGGCAATTTTGTGACCATGACCAATATGGGGCCGGCCGATTTCAAGCGTATCGAGCAGTTCCATCTGTCACCGCTTTATGTATCGGTGCAGTGCATGAATCCCGAACTAAGAGCGCAGATGCTCCGCTGTAAAGGAGCGGCTAAAATCGTTCAGCAGCTGGAGAATCTGGAAAAGGCCGGGGCTGATTATCATACGCAGATTGTCCTCTGTGCAGGCCTTAATGATGGCGCGGAATTGGAGCGTTCTATCAGGGAAATCGCCGCCCGGCGTCCCCATGCCCTGTCCATGGCCGTTGTGCCGGTGGGCATCACCAAGTACCGCACCGACCCGTTTCCGTTGCAGCAGTTTGACAGGGAAGGTGCCGCCAAGGTTATTGACATGGCAGAGAAGTGGCAAAAGAAATTTCAGCAGGAGGAGGGGCGTACCTTCCTTTACTTAGGGGATGAATTTTACTTTTTGGCAGGCCGGGAAGTGCCGCCGACGGAATTTTATGACGGCTTTCCTCAGCTGGATAATGGTATCGGGTTGACACGCAGTTTTATCAATGACTGGGAGTTGACAAGTCAGAATGCTGACATGTCAAAGGGCTATGACGAGCCCTTTATTATTGACGTTGTGACCGGTACGGCTGTAGCGCCGGTTATGAAACAGCTGGCGGAATCCCTGACTGTCAGAAATCTGCAGGTGCGCATTGTCCCTGTGGAAAACAAGCACTTTGGCAGTACGGTCAATGTATCGGGATTGTTGACGGCCAAGGATATACTGGCTGCCTTACGGGAAATGCCCGAAGGGGATAAACGTCAGGCGCTTATTATCCCTGAACCGGCGCTTAGAGCAGGAGAAGATATTTTCCTTGATGACATGACCCTGCAGGAATTTGCCGGACATTTTTCTGCTATCCGTGTCGAGCCGGTGCAGGGAGGCGCAGACTATTATCA
>JAGAYB010000050.1 GCA_017940705.1 Selenomonas sp.
AGAAGGGCTGACCCTGTCCGTATTCGGTGAAGACCGCCGCCAGATGCTGAACTACTTCGGCACGGTGTCGGGGCGTGATGAGGATAAAATCGCCAAAAGCGGCCTGACGGTAAAACATGACAATGGGCGCACTTATTATGACGAAGCCCGGGTTACCATGCTGTGCCGCAAGCTCTACGCCCAGGAACTCCAAAAGAACTGTTTTGTCGATAAAGCCGCTGATGGACGCTGGTATCAGGATGATTATCATACCATGTACATTGCGGAAATCGAAAAGATTCTGGTACAGGAATAATTATTGCTGCGGTAAAACTGCATAGTAAAAAGGACATGCTGTGGGGGCATGTCCTTTTTAGAGAGAATTAGAGAATGTAGGAATTTATATAGGTAATCCTTTTTGAGGAAGGATTATCGGCAGGTTAATCAGGTGTTTTTGGCGATGATTGCGCCGACTACGGCACCGACGATGGCGGCGGTGTTGCGTTCACCTTCGGAGTATTTCTTGGGATGTGAATTGTGGTGCCTATGGGCAAGCTCCTGAACTTCGTAATTGTGACCATGATGGAAAGAGCTGGCCTCTGCTGCGCTTACCGTAATGCAGCCCATCCCCAGGCTGACAAATCCGGCAAGAGCAATAGCTGTCATTTTTACATTTCGTTTGCTAAGCATAATGTACATCTCCTTTACTAAAAGGTCGAGTGGTTAAAGAACATTTTCTAAATCCTTACTACATGACCTATTATAGGAGGTGTTTCTTAAAATGTAAGGTGATTTCAATTAAAAGTTGATTAAGAAAAGTATATTTATTCGTCGTCGAGGGTTTCCTTCATAGCCAGCTGCTGGGCCTTGTTCATGGTGATTTTGCCGTGGACAAGGGAAATGAGCCCGTCCTCCTTTAATTTGACCACACCGCGGTTGACGGTTTTGACACTGGTGCCGATATCGTCGGCTATCTGCTGGCGGCTGGTATGCAGGACAAAGAGGTCGGTTTCGATATCTCCCAGACGTTTCAGCAGATAGGTCTGCAGGCGGCTGAGGCTCGGCAGGAATTTGACCCGGCCGGCTTCGTTGGAGGTGGGGTACATCTTGGCGGCCAGCAGCTGAGCCACGGCCAGCGCAAATTCGTTGTCAATGCGCATCCATTGCAGGAAGGTTTCGGCGCGCATGGCGATGACCTCACATTGGCTGCTGACTTCTGTGGAGGCTGAGTACAGCGGCTGGTTTGCCAGCACTTCCAAATCGCCAATCAGGTCGGGGCCGTCCAAAGTGCCGAAGGTGAAGCGCTGGCCGCTGGCAAATTCGTTGCTGACCCGGACGCTGCCCTTGATAATGAAATAGACGTGTTTTGCTTCTTCGCCCTTGCGGACGATGCTTTCACCGGGGAAAAAGATTTTATGAGTTGTCTGACGGCGGATTTCCTCTGGCATGTGGTCGAGAAGATAAGCGAGTTTCATAGCTGATTTCCTTTCCTTGCTGGTGCTGCTTTTATTTATTACATTATATATGATTTTCTCTGCGGAAAAAAGATATTATGCGGACGAGTGTCCTTTTTTTTTCATTGTCCGGCAGCTAAAATATAATCATAAGCTGTTTCGGCTGAGGCTTACCGTGCTTTCTTTTCCTCTTGAATCCTGCTTTTGGGGGCAGGATTCTGAGTGCAGCGCCTTTGCTGCAGAGAATTTACATAAAGCTTTTGACATGGACTCTGTTTCGTTCCTGCAAGACGAAGCGGGGTCTTTTGTCGTCTAAGCAATTATTTTTTTTAGAAGGATTTTTCCCGGTCTTTGTAGTATATAAACAATAGTATACCTATGGGCGTGAAATGATACTCACACAGTAAAGAAGGCGATATTGTGGACAATAAACCTGTGATGTTAATAGTGGACGACGTGGAAATAAACCGGGTGGTGCTGACCCAGTTTTTTCAGGAAGAATACAGTATTTTGGAAGCTGAAAACGGACAGGAAGCTATGACCATCATCGAGGGGCAGCCGGTGTCCATTGTTTTGGTGGATTTGGTCATGCCGGTGATGGATGGTTTTCAGCTGCTGGCCATGATGAAGAAAAACGACCAGTATGCCGGGATTCCCGTGGTGGTCATGACGGCCAATAACGACGGCGACAGCGAGGCCAGAGCCATGGAGATGGGGGCGTCGGACTTCATCACCAAGCCGTATAATCCTACCATTGTACGCTGCCGCATTCGCAATGTTATGGCCCGGGAGGAAATCGAATGGCGCCGGGTGGCGCAGGTGGCGCAGAACCGTCAGCTGATGGAAATGCACCAGCGCATAGAGCTGGATGCCTTGACGGGCATTTACAACCGGGAGGCCTTTTACCGCCGGGCGGCTGATATGCTGCAGGGTCATGCGAAAATTCCCTATAGCATTGTGTATCTGGATATCAGCTGCTTTAAGGTCATCAATGATTTGTTCCGTATTGAGACGGGCAATCTCATATTGAAAACCGCAGGCTTTTATTTCAGTATGTTCGTGGGTGACACGGGGATCAGCGCCCGTATTGAAGCGGATCACTTTGTGCTTTGCGTACCTACGGACAGTCTGGATATGGATAAGCTCATTGCCGGACTGGACAGCACCATTCAGTCTTTGGGCATCAGTCATCACATTCATTTCTATGCCGGGGTCTATCCGGTGGATAACGCCTTCCTGCCGGTAGACCAGATGTGTGACCGCGCTCACATGGCCCTCAATCGTATCAAAGGTCAGTATATGACACGTTACGCTTACTATGACAAGGGTATGCGTGACCAGATGATTGAGGAGCAGATGATTGTCCGCAATATGGAATTTGCCTTGAATGAGGGACAGTTCGGGATTATGCTGCAGCCGATGTACAATCTCCGTTCCAAGGAAATCATCAGCGCCGAGGCGCTGGTGCGCTGGAACCATCCCAAGCGGCAGATGTCGCCGGGCAAGTTCATTCCCATCTTTGAAAGCAACGGGTTTATCGTGCGTCTGGACAGGTTCGTCTGGGAGGCGGCCTGCCGCAATCTGCGGCGGCAGATTGACGCTGGGCTGGAGGTCGTGCCGATATCGGTCAATGTATCGCGGCTGAATTTTTACAACAGCGATTTTATGGATTATCTGCTGGCACTGGTCAAAAAATATGATATCGAACCGCGGATGCTGAAACTGGAGATTACGGAAAGTGCTTACATGGACAATCCGCACCAGCTGATTGCCATGGTCAGGGCTTTCCGCGGACATGG
>JAGAYB010000051.1 GCA_017940705.1 Selenomonas sp.
CTTTATTTTTTTTATTTTCCTGGCAAGTATTGACAATCTTTACAGGGTTACAGTATAATTATCAATACATTAGTCCTTTAGTGTGATAAAGTACAGAGGGGAGTTTGATTATATGAAATGGCAAAAACTTTTGGCTTTGGGAATGGCAGCGGTTATGGCTACCGCTTTTGCTGCAGGCTGCGGCGCGGATAAGACTGCGGCACCGGACAAGGGAAAGAAAATTGTGGTAGGTCTTGATGATAATTTCCCACCCATGGGCTTTAAAAATGAGAGCAATGAGATTGTCGGTTTTGACATTGACCTGGCGAAAGAAGCCAGCAAGCGTCTGGGGCGTGAGGTGGAATTTAAGGCTATTGACTGGTCAAGTAAAGAGGCTGAACTTAAAAGCGGCCGGGTAGATATCCTTTGGAATGGTCTGGATATTACGGAGAAACGCAAGGAGAATATGCTCTTTTCTGAGCCTTATATGGACAACCGTCAGATTATCTTCGTGAAGAAGGGCAACACCGATATTAAGGATGAGGCTTCCATGGCCGGCAAGGTTATCGGTACGCAGAGCTCCGGTACGGCTGAGGAGTACATGGATAACAGCGCCTTCTTTAAGGAACAGGTCAAGGAAGTCAAGAAGTATTCCGATTATGTGTCGGCTTTTATGGATTTGGAAAATGGCCGTATTGATGCCGTGGTCGGTGATGAAATTACCGGACGCTATTATATGAGCAAACATCCGGAATCCTTGGAGGCTGTGGACGTGGCTTTGGGTGAAGTCAGCACGTTTGGCATTGGTTTTGCCAAAGACAACAAACAGCTCCGCGATGAAGTACAGAAGGTCCTCGATGATATGAAGGCTGATGGTACGATGGCCAAGATTTCCGAAAAGTGGTTTGGCAAGGATATCATTAAAAAATAAACATCAGCTTACCTTTTAAAGTAAATGCGAGGCACGGTATAACCTGTTCTTTCACTTAGACGCTGCGCGTCAAATGTTACAGAACAGGTCATACCGTGCCTTTGTTATTGGTGAAATATTTGTTTGGTGTCATGGTACGGTGGTGGTCAGGTAAGGGGTACTTTCCAAATAGATTTCAAAAGTACGGGGCCAGGGATAACTAAGCTCGGCCTTGAGGTCGTAAAGGGTAAGGGTGAATTGACCGGCAGGAGAGGAAAATACAGCAGGCGTTCTTATGGCCGGAGCGTATTTGTAAGCGGCTAAGTGTTTTTGCATGCTGGTTTGCAGCATGTTGTTGGCCCAGCGCCAGTTGTGTTCCAAATCGAGGTCGGCGGTGTTATGATAGCCGGCTTTTTGCAGGCTGTGGTTTACCATATCAATATCGGCCTTGAGGTAAAAATAGTCCTCTAGCATACGGTTGTGGAGAAATTTTACATTGGCCTTGGTGGCGGCCGCGGCAGCTTCAAGGCTGGCAGACTGCCTGACTACCCCGAGGCAGAGGCTGGCGGCCGCGGCGGCGGTGCCGATGGAATTGCTGGCTGTGTTCCAGCCGGCGTAGGCGGTCAGGCCATTTAGGGGGGCATCGCTATCCAGCAGCAGAGGCAGCAGGGCTTCCTGTGCGGTGAAATGCTTGCTTAAATCCACCAGTGCCAGAGGGCGGTGTTCCTGCAAGCGGGCGGTGATGTACCGGCAGGACTGACTGCGGCTGCTGACGGTATCATCGGCGTAATCATTTGCCGAAAGGTACAGGATGAAATCGGCATTTTCCTCATCATCAACCGGATGGCCGCCGATAAGCCGGATTTTTTCCTGAGCGGTTTCAGCCATGCTGATGGCCATGTAGGGCATGATTTTTGCCGGTGTCCGGGGGTGATTGTAGACCGTGCAAATGCGCGGCTGAAAACCGCTGAGCTTATTGGCATGGGCGGCCAGCATGGTCAGGGCTATTTCATCGGCACCGTGGGTGAGACAAACCTTGTCGGGGGAGATTTGTCTGTCTGCCAGCAGGCGGCGGATTTTTTCTTTTTCGATATTCGGAATGCTGTAAGGTTCGCCATCATCCTGCCCAAGGACAAGCCGGGAAAGCACGCCCTCCTCTACCAGCGCTATCAGCTTTTGGTTCAGGGCGGTGTTTTCTGCGAAGTGGGCCAGATATTTTTGCAGGCTGGCAGGCGGTATCGCTGTTTCAAGGCGCGTGAGTTCTGCTTCGTCAATGGCCTGTCCCATGGCCTGACGGCCTTTGAGCCGTGAGTAGGCCAGCAAATCCTTGCGCTCCTGATAGCCGTCAATAGTATCCTGAGGCGTTTGCCGGGGGAGAATGCTAAAGGCCAGCAGGGGAATATCAGGATATTTTTCGTGGAGCTGGCGCAGGAAAGCTATCAGTTCCTGCTGTGCGTCTTCCGGGGCGTCCTTTTCCCGGGCGGCCAGCAGACCGCCGTAAAGCAGCTGGTCAATGGAAATGATGGCTGCCTGACTGGTGCCAAGGTTTTCCCTGAGCCAGCTGCGCATGCCGTTGACATCGCCGGGGGCGGAATAATAATCCTGCAGTTCAGTGGGGGGCGCTGCCAGCTGGAAACCGGCGATTGCTCCGGCGTCAATGACAAATTGCTTGCAGGGGGGACGCCCGTCCAAGGGAACGAGGATTATTTTTTTTTCGGCTGTGCAAGCAGCGGTAAAATTTTTTTCCGGCAGGGGTGTTTTTAGGGAAATATGCCAGAGACACGCCATAAGAGCGATAAGGGCGGTCAGGCAAAGACAGGTGTACTTGTTCACGATTTCCTCCTGAATAGATATTACTGTTTCAATTATATCTTTTAAGGAAGGCAAAGAAAATATAATAGTTCACTATTTGTGAAAAATATGGTAAAATAAAGGCGTTTAGTGTGTTAGGAGTGAATTTGATGCGCGTAATTACCGGCTCAGCGCGAGGGGCACGGCTAAAGACGCCGAAAGGGGCAGAGATTACCCGTCCCACGGCAGACAGAGTCAAAGAGTCGTTGTTTAACATTCTCGGCTCCATGGTGCAGGGACGCAAGGTGCTGGATATTTTTGCCGGCACTGGCAATTTGGGCATTGAAGCGCTTTCACGGGGAGCCGAAACGGCGGTTTTTGTGGATAAGGCGACGGACAAGCTGATTCGTGAGAACCTGACCATTACACATTTTACAGATAAGGCCATAGTGCGGAGCGGCGATGTGTTTGCGGAAATGACACGGCTGGCCCGCAGCCGGGCAGAGTTCAGCCTGATTTTTTGCGACCCTCCTTATCATAAGGGCTTGTGGGAGCAGGCTCTGACACAGATTGACATGTCAGAGGGGCTGATGGCAGAAAATGGAATTCTGGTCATTGAGCATGGCGCTGACGAGGGGGAATTTCCCCGGCTAGACCGTCTGGTACAGGTCATGAACCGGCGGTACGGGCATACCACCCAGCTGAGTTTTTTCCAATGGCAGTCCTACATGACAGCAGAGGAGTAAGAACCATGAGCAGAGCAGTATGTTCCGGCAGCTTTGACCCGGTGACTTTGGGGCATCTGGATATATTTGAGCGGGGCAGCCGCATGTTTGATGAACTGCTCATCTGCGTTTTCCGCAATGAAGGGAAACAGGGATTTTTCCCGGTGGAAAAGCGTGTGGAATTGCTCAGGGAAGCCACGGCTCATTTACCCAATGTACGGGTGATGTCCTTTGCCGGACTGATTACCGATTTTATGCGGCAGCAGCAGGCCAGCATCATTTTACGGGGGATTCGCTCGGTCAAAGATTTGGAATATGAAGAAAATGAAGCCTATATGATAAGGCATCTGTGTCAGGAAGTTGATACCGTGTTTTTGCTGACGCGTCCTGATTACTCCTATGTGAGTTCTTCGGGGGTACGGGAGGTTTTCCGTTTCGGCGGCAGTGTACATGGTTTGGTTCCTGCCTGTGTGGAGCAGGCGATGATAGAAATGAGAAAAGAAAGGAAGTAGCAGGTTATGTCAGTACGCGAAACTCTGGATAGAATCGAAAATATGGTTGTGGGAGCCTCAAGGCTGCCCTTTACGGAAAAGACGCTCATCAATGATAATGAGCTGGTGCATTACGTGGAGGAACTGCGTAATGACCTGCCTAAAGAACTCAGCCGTGCTGATGAAATCATGCGCAATCATGATAAAATCATTCAGGAGGCTGAAGCCGAGGCCGAGGATATCCGCAAGAAAGCCAAGGCCTACGCGGATAGCATCGTTGATGAAAATGAAATCGTCAAGCAGGCCAAGGAAAAAGCCCGGGCCATTGTACAGCAGGCACAGGACCAGGAAAAGGAAATCATGCAGCGCACGCAGGCCAATGCTACCCAGCTGCAGACTAATGCTGATGCCTATGCCAATCAGGTCTTTGACCAGCTCATCGGTCATGTAAACGGCACCTTCCAAGGGGTTCGTCAGGCAGAAGCCGGTCTGCAGCAGGCATTGACGGTATTGCAGAAGGCCAAGGAGCAGATGAACCAGCAGAGCCAGCAGCAGGTCAATCAGTTTGCGGCTGCGCCGGAGAAATGAGTTTTAAGTGAAGATTGGTGACGAAATAATATATTGTAACTTGTTAAAGAGGCTGCGGCCTCTTTTATTTTTGCAGGAATTTTGCACGGCAAAGCGAACATGACGCAATAGAAGAACTGTTTGCTGATGAAATGTACTGAGTAAAGGAGGTTTGTAAAGTGGACAAAAGACAAGCGGAAGCGGCAGCGGTGAAGGCGGCCGAAGAAGCCTTTGACCGCAGGCGGCGGACTATCGGGCTGTTCGGTGCGCCGATTTTGGCGCTGCTGGTTTTCTTGACGCCTATTGCCGGGCTGACACTGGAGGCTCATAAACTGCTGGCGATTATGGTGCTGGTGGCGCTGTGGTGGATTACAGAGCCGGTACCTATTCCCGTCACTTCGCTGCTGGGGCCGACACTGGCGGTCATTACCGGCGTGGTGCCGGCAAGTTCAGCCTTTGCGGCGTTTGCCAATTCCATGATTTTCCTGTTCATGGGCGGATTTATTTTAGCCAAGGCCATGATGACCCACGGCCTTGATAAACGCTTTGCCTACTGGCTGCTGTCACGGGAGTGGGTCGGCTCGAATCCGAAACGGATTTTTCTCGCCGTGGGACTTGCCGCAGCCCTCTGCTCCGGCTGGGTCAGCAATACGGCGACAGCGGCGATGATGTTTCCCATCTGTCTGGGGCTCTTAACTTCCATCAAGGAAATGTTTGCCGCCAATGGCCGGGAGATTCATCTGCACGAGTATAAATATGCGACCGGACTTATGCTGATGACGGCTTATTCCTGCTCAATCGGCGGCGTTTTGACACCTATCGGCACTCCGCCGAACCTCATCATGCTGGGCTTTTTGGATACCATGTGTGACATTCATGTATCATTCTTCCAGTGGATGACATGGGGCTTTATTGCGATGGTGGTTTACTTCGGTATTGCATACGTGGTGCTTTCCCGGATGTTCCCGGCTGATGTTGACCGTATTGAGGGCGCGGATATTTTTATCAGAACCAGGCTGGCCGAACTGGGCGGCTGGACGCGTGCGCAGAAGAATACGCTGCTGGCATTTATCGTAGCTGTTACCCTGTGGGTGCTGCCGGGCTCTTTGTCCATTGCCTTTGGCAGTACAGAC
>JAGAYB010000052.1 GCA_017940705.1 Selenomonas sp.
ATCTTATCTATGCGACAAACACCAAGATTACACGGTTCCTAAAAACCAAATCAGAAGCAACTCCATTCGACCCCAAATGGGAAGCCTATTTCGAAGAACGCGACACCATACGCATGAGCAGGGAAATCAATGGAAGAAAGACATTGAAGTTCCTGTATAAGCAACAGAACGGCATATGCCCAATATGCGGCAAGCGTATAACCGTCGAACAAGGCTACTGCATACACCAATCAGGAGACAACGAGGGACGAATCCTCGTTCATAGAGAATGTGACAGGAAACTGCATACCAAAAGTTCTCATGAGCCGGCTCTGTTGTGAGCAGAGCTTATAAGTGCTTGAGCCGTATGAAGGGAAACCTTCACGTACGGTTCTTAGGGGGGAAGGGGGTAGCAATACCCCTGACCTACCCGATCAACTTATAGAGAACAAACAGCGCTTTATTTCACAGATAATGTCCTCTAAAATTCCCACGAGGGAGGCAGAGGACTGTGATGAGGTAGTGTTAAGTGCTGCAGAAATCAAGGCGCTGGCCGCTGGTGACCCCATGATTAAGGAGAAAATGGACGTAGACAACGCCTATAACCGCCTGAAAATGGACAAGGGAACCTACCTGAAAAACCGGGAAATTACAGCCAAACAGGTAAAAGTAGACCTGCCGAACCGTATTGCCCAAAGCGAGAGCCACTTGGAAGCCCAGCTCAAAAATAAGGAAACGTGGCAGAACAACACGCACAAAACTTCTGGGCTGGATGGGGAGGTACAGGAAGCCTTTGCCATGACCATAAACGGTGTGAAGTATCTGGAGGAAAAAAAGGCCGTGGAAGCCTTGGAAAAAGCGCTTGCTCCAGAGGCTACAAAAAAATTCACTGGTGAGTACAAGGGATTCAAACTCTCTACTGCCTTTGACTGGATGAATAACTGCCCCTATATTCAGGCCGTAAACGCCACTGACTTCCGCATTGATATCTATGGCAGCAAGAAGCGCATCCTGACGGCCATCAAGGATATTGGCAAGCAGATTGATAAGAAGGTCACAGAGGAAAAAGAAAATCTGGAAACCTTGAAGCATAATCTCGAAGTGGCCAAGAAGTCTATGGAATCCCCATACCCAAGGGAAGACGAATTCCAGCGGCTCAAGGCACGGTCAGAAGAAATCGACATGATTTTGGCAGCCAAGGAAAAAGGCCTCACCGATGCCAAGGAAATCGAAGGTGATGTCCGCCGGAGCCGTATTTTGAAGCTGGTGGACAAGGATGGCCATATGGACTTTACCAAGCTGGAAGGAAAATCCGACATAGAGCGAACATATTTCTTCCGTGCAGCTGAAGCCCTTACACGAAATGGTAACGCTTATTCTCCGGACAATGCCATGAGCACAGACAAAGGGATAGCTGATGCCATGATAGCCAAGGGCTATGACCTCGAAAACATATATAAGACCATTGAGAAGCTATCTCCCAGTATGATAAAGGCCGTTGATGTGAAGCGGCTGGTAGGTGAGAAAACAGAAGTGGCCTCTATGGCAATGGCTAGGTAGCCAAGTCACTTTACATGATTATATATAAAAATCACGTGATACAGAATGAGTTATTTGAGTTAATCCCCCAATAAAAGTGATTAACTCAAAAACACCCACTAAACACATGAAAATTTTTTCTATGTATTTTAGTGGGTGTTTTTTTGCCAGATAACTTTTTGTAAATAAAATATTTGATTTGTAAACTAAAATGGTTTACAATGTAAAAAAATACTTTACAAAGGGGCTGGTGATATGAAAAATTACCTTGAAGCAGTCCTGCATCAGGACGTGGACATCCACCCTTTTACGGATACCAGAAAGCTACCACTGGCATATAGGAATAGGTTTTTACTTTCTAATGTGGTCATATCTGGTCAGATAGCTTTGCTTGTTAAACCGATAGAACACGAAACATTGTCGGTTCTAAAGAAGCAACATGGTCAGTTAGAGCTTTATACCGGCTTACGTTGTATTTTGGCTCTGAAGGACATAAGCAACTACGCACGAGAAATCATGGTGAAGGAAGGAATACCCTTTGTCTGGGAGGGGCATCAGGTATATTTGCCTTTCTTGGGTATGCTTTTGGACACTGATAAAAGTAGGAAAGTACACCAATGCGAAAAAATATCTTTTCTGACACAAAGACTGCTGCTCACTGCCTTATATCAGAGCTGGGAGGAAGTAACAGTGACCAAGGCTGCTGGTATGCTTGGGGTTACTAAAACAGCAGTGTCGAATAGTTTTAATGAACTGGAAGCCATAAATTTTCCCTATCTATCTGCAAAAAATAGGGCAAGAAAGCTGACAATGGAAAAAGATAAGCAGATGGCTTGGGAAAAAATGAAAGATAGCTTACGAAATCCTATTATTGCTACTTATGCGTTAAAAGAGCGCCCGGCGGCCAATATGCTAACGGCAGGTTTGACGGCACTGGCTGAGTATTCCTTGCTGAGCGAACCGGATTGTCCCACATTTGCTGTAAGTAAAAAGGCAATATCAAGCTTAAAGATTACCAAGAGCATGTTGGCAGCGGCTGAAGATATTCCAGCTTGTATCTTGCAGGAAATAGGCTATCAAATTGATTTTGGGGTAGGAATGGCAATAGACCCCTTGAGCTTGGTGCTAAGTCTAAGCGATGAGGAAAAGGATGAGCCGCGCATTAGTATGGCGGTGGATGAAATGCTAAAGAGGTACGTATGGTAAGAGGAATAGAGAAATTCAAAGAGTATTTTCAGGAATATGCAAATCAGTATGTTCTGATTGGTGGTACTGCTTGTGATATATCATTTAGCCAGCATAGCGGAGACTTTAGAGCAACAAGAGATTTGGATGTTGTTCTCATCGTTGAGGCGCTGACCCCGGCTTTCGGTGAGCGATTTTGGCAGTTTATTCATGATGGCGGTTATCAGAATAGGGCTAAATCTTCAGGACAGCCTCAGTTCTATCGTTTTGATAAGCCAAGTGAGACGGAATTTCCTTCTATGATAGAGCTTTTTGCTCGTACAGATTTTCTGCTGGAAGGCGCAGCAGAAATAACGCCACTTCATATTGATGATAATGTCTACAGCCTATCTGCTATCTTGTTGAACGAGGCCTATTATCAGGCGTTGCTGTCTGGCAGGGAAATAATTGATGGATTATCAATCCTAAAGCCGAGTTGGATAATCCCATTTAAGGCAAAAGCATGGCTTGACCTAAGCCAGCGTGCTGCCAGTGGGATGCATGTAGATTCACGAGATTTGAAGAAGCACCGCAACGATATCATTCGATTGGCTGCTGAATTTGTTCTTGAACGCTGTGAGCTTCCTAATGAGGTAAAGGAGGATATGGAGAAATTTGTGGGAAGTATAGGCGTAACGGATGCCGAGCTTAAAAGTCTGCGAATTCGTGGAGTAAAGGCTGAAGAAATACACCAGTTGCTCGTAGATACATACCTATAATTTCAGGTTTACAATGATACAGGTGAATTTGCCCTAAAATAGGTTTTGTGATAAAATTTTTCAGGGAATACAAGCAATAGAGAATTTTTAGGGGAGGAATTCTATTTGGCTACAACTAAGAAAACGACAACGGTAAAGAAAACTGCAACTGCTGCTGCAAAAAAGGCAGTAAAGACGGTTGCTGCCAAGGTGGCCGATGCGGCAGTGACTACTGCTGTTACAAAGGCTAAGGCCACTACTAAGAAAGTTGCTGGGAAGAAACAGCATGTATTTATCTTCTTCAACTGCAATGACAATAAGGATGCGCATTCCATGAAT
>JAGAYB010000053.1 GCA_017940705.1 Selenomonas sp.
CAGCTGTCCAGTTACCTGCGCCGGGCAGGCCAACGGCGCTCCTTTCAGCGTACTTACTTAGCTGATTCCTACGGCGTGCCGGCCTTCGCTGTCGCTCAGGCAGTCGCTCCAGACAGAAAAACCACTCCCCGTTCGCCCCATGATACGAATTAGGCAACAAGCACGAATTCGTCCCTTCTCGTAACAAGTACATCGATGTAATTGTCTGCTTACCGCCGAAACCAAGCGGTTTAATACAGATATTTACTCAGGTGGAGGTGGGGATGCTTTTTCGCAGCGGAACGACTGCCCGAACAAAGTGAGGGCTGGCCCGCAAACAGCATTAACTGAAAGCCAAGCTGACAGACGCGCCGTTGGCCTGCCCGGCGCAAGGTCACTATAAGGCACTATTTCCCTAGTGGGTCATTTAGTGGAGTGAGAAAAAGTATTCCCACCTCCGCCAAGCTGAACTGTAACGGATAGGATTAAGAACGTATTGACATCGGCAATCATCAAACTGCAATTATAATAAAATCCTATCGTGTCTTTAGAGATTGTGACATTGAGATTTTTATTATTTTTCGTTATAATGTTTAGGTGTAGAAAGAGATTTACGTTTAGGAGGAATAATCATGATTAGTCCATATACCGCAGGTGCTTTGGTACTGGTTGCCCTGATTGTGTTTGGCCCCAGCAAGCTGCCGGAAATCGGCAAGGCTCTGGGCAAGGGAATTAAAGAATTTAAATC
Organism: Selenomonas sp.; assembly: GCA_017940705.1. The sequence continues at coordinate 728 of JAGAYB010000053.1, forward strand.
CGGTGTTACCGATGAGGCAAAAAAGCCGGAAGAACAGCAGATGATGAACGTGACGGAGCAGCCCAAGGAACTGCCTCCCAAGACCGAAGACAAGCAGTAAGCCGGTGGCATAGATGGCAGAAGAACAAAAATACGAAGAAATTGAGGCGCCTAAACAGATAGGCGTCCCTGCCGATGCAGAGGTGGTGCCGGACGACGGCAGCATGTCCCTGATTGCCCATCTGACAGAGCTGAGAAGCCGCCTGATAAAATGTCTCGTGGCCACGGCTCTTGGCAGTGTGGTGGGCTATTATTTCATTCAGGACATCATGCACTACATCACCCTGCCGGCAGGCAAACTCTATTACATGCAGCCGGCAGAAGCCTTCTTTACCTATTTGAAGGTGGCCTGTGTAGCAGGTTTCCTGCTGGCTCTGCCCATTATCTTTTGGCAGATATGGCGTTTTTTCCTGCCGGCTCTGACTTCCCGAGAACGTATGGTGCTTGGTATCGTGGTGCCGACATCAGTCGTTCTTTTTTTCTGTGGACTGGCTTTTTCCTTCTTCCTCGTACTGCCTGCCGGCATTAAATTCTTTTTAGGCTTTGGCAATACGGAACTGGAGGCTTTGCTTTCGGTGGACAAATACTTTGACTTTGTCATTATGTTTGTCATGCCCTTTGGCTTTATCTTTGAATTGCCTTTGGTCATCACGATTTTAGGCAAGATGGGGCTTATCACGTCGGCATTTTTGAAGAAGTATCAGCGAATTATCATTTTCCTGTCCTTTGTTATTGGGGCACTGATTACGCCGACGCCGGACGTGTTCACCCAGTCCATGATAGCCCTGCCGATTATCGTGCTCTATGAAGTAGGGTATATTATAGTTCGTTATATATTACGCAGATAAGGAGGCATTTGCTTGGCTTATAAGGATTTGCGTGAGTTCATGGCCGATTTGGAGGCCAAGGGACTGCTGAAGCGCATTAAGACCGAGGTTGACCCGGAACTGGAAATTACGGAAATCACCGACAGGGTTTCCAAGATGGAGGGGGACAGGAATGTTGCCCTGCTCTTTGAAAATGTCAAGGGCTCCACGATGCCGGTGCTCATGAACGCCTTTGGCAGCTATGAGCGCATGGCTATGGCTCTCGGGGTGGAAAAGCTGGATGATGTCGGGGACGAACTGCGGGAAATGCTGAAGCTCCCGTATGTGTCCCTGCAGAATAAAATGAGCGTTGTCACCATGATTCCGATGATTAAAAGAGCCATCAACTTCCCGAAATACGTGAAGAATGCCCCCTGTCAGGAAGTGGTGGAGACGGAAAATCCGAGCCTTGATGAGATTCCTATTCTCAAATGCTGGCCCGATGATGGCGGCCCCTTTGTGACGCTGCCGCTGGTATTTACCAAGAACCCCAAGACCGGCAAGCGCAATGTGGGGATGTACCGTTTGCAGAAGTACGACAGCCGTACCACAGGCATGCACTGGCATATTCATAAAAACGGTGCGGAAAACTTCCGGGACATGAAAGCTCAGGGGGGCGACAGGATAGAAGCGGCCGTGGCTATCGGTACAGACCCTGTAATCACCTATGCCGCTACGGCGCCCCTGCCCCGGGATATTGATGAAATGGTCTTTGCCGGTTTCCTGCGGCATAAGTCCGTGGAACTTGTAAAATGCAAGACCGTGGATATCGAAGTACCGGCTACGGCGGAAATCATTCTCGAAGGCTATGTGCTGACGGATGAAAAGCGCCGGGAAGGCCCTTTTGGGGACCATACGGGCTATTATTCTCTGGCGGACGATTATCCCGTGTTCCATATCACGGCCATCACGCACCGCAAAGACCCGATTTATTTCTCCACGGTGGTTGGCAGGCCGCCCATGGAGGACTGTTACCTTGCCAAGGCTACGGAGCGGATATTCCTGCCTCTTTTGCAGCAGATGCAGCCGGAAATCATCGACATCAATATGCCGCTTGAGGGCGTATTCCACGACTGCTGTATCGTGTCCATCAAAAAGCAGTACCCCATGCAGGCCCGTAAGGTCATGCACGCTCTTTGGGGCATGGGACAGATGATGAATGTCAAGATGATTATCGTGGTGGATGCCCATGTCAACGTGCAGGACTTAAAGGAAGTCTGGTGGCGTGTCTATAACAATATTGATGCCAAGCAGGATTTGGAAATCGTGGAAGGGCCGCTGGATGTCCTTGACCATTCCTCACCCATGGCTAAATGGGGCGCCAAGCTGGGCATTGATGCCACCAAGACCTGGCCGGAAGAAGGCCACACCCGTGAATGGCCGGAGGAAATCAGTATGAGTGAGGAAATCAAGGCAAAAGTCGATGCCAAGTGGAAGGAGCTTGGTCTGGATTGATAGATATAAAAGCGCATATAAACAATGTGGCTTTGCACCATACGATTTTTGACCTGCCGTTCGCCTTTATGGGGGCGGTACTGGCTGCCAATGGTTCACCGGCCATCCGTGACCTTATCTTTATTGCTTTGGCCGTCACTACAGGACGGGCGGCGGCAATGGCGCTCGATAATCTGGCAGACTTGAAGTATGACAGCCAGCAGCCGCGCATGAGCTACCGGGCCATGGTCAGCGGCCGAATCAGCAGGACGGAGGCCAAGGTCTTCATTGTCATTTGCCTGCTCCTGATGGTGCTGTCGGTAATGCAGCTGCAGCCCATCTGTATTTACCTGCTGCCCATTGCGGCACTGCCCTTTTTGATTTATCCCTTCACCAAGCGCTTCACGGGCTGGTGTCATCTCTTTCTGGGGCTGGCCATTGCCATGGCTCCTGCCGGCGGCTGGGTGGGGGTCAGCGGCGAGGTCACAACGCCGATGGTGCTGCTTTGTACGGCGGTGGCGCTGTGGATAGGCGCATTTGATGCCATGTACGGCGCTCAGGATGAAGAATTTGACAAAAGTCAGGGGCTGCATTCGCTGGCGGTCAGCTATGGCGCTGCTAATGCCTTCAGGCTCTCGGCAGCCATGCACGTTGTCTGCATTGCCTGTTTCTTTGCCGTTGGCGTGCTGCTGTCTTTGGGCAGTATTTACTTTATCGGCGTAGGCATTGCGGCAGGGACGCTGGTGTATCAGCACCGTATCGTCAGCCCGACGGATTTTTCCCGGGTGACGCAGGGCTACTTCATGCGCAACGGCATTGTGTCCGTAGCTATTTTCGTATGTACATGGCTTAGTTTCTACTTGTAAATTGAGGTGACTTCATGTCCGCAAAAATTCTTGAAGGTAAGTTTTTCGCACAACAGTTAAAGGACGATGCCGGCAAACGGGCGGCAGCTTTGCAGGAAAAGTATGGCCGCGCTCCGGGGCTGGCGGTTATCCGCGTGGGCAATGACCCGGCTTCCGAGGTTTACGTCCGCAACAAGGACAAGGCCTGCGCTGCTCTGGGCATTTTTTCTGAGGTCATCGCCATGCCCGAAGAGACCACCAAGGAAGAACTCATTGCCAGAATTGATGCTTTGAATGCAGACAGCAGGATTGACGGTATTCTTGTGCAGCTGCCCCTGCCTGCTCAGATTGCAAAATTTGAAGCGGAAATCTTAAACCGCATTGATCCGTCCAAGGATGTGGATGGTTTTCATCCTGTCAACGTGGGCAGGATGGTGACGGGGGAGGCTGCCCTGCTGCCCTGCACGCCGGCCGGCTGTATCCGCATGCTGGAAATGGCCGGAATTGAAATCGCCGGCAAACGGGCCGTGGTCATCGGCCGCAGCAATATCGTGGGCAAGCCCATGTTCCATCTGCTGATGGGTAAAAATGCCACGGTGACGGTCTGCCATTCCCGGACGGAAAATATTGCGGACATCACCCGTCAGGCAGATATTCTGGTGGCGGCTGTCGGCAAGCCCCAGTTTGTAAAAAAAGATATGGTTAAACCAGGTGCGACGGTTATTGACGTGGGCATTAACCGCATTGCCCCCAAAAAACTGGTGGGGGATGTGGACTTTGCGCAGGTCAGTGAAGTGGCAGGGGCGATTACGCCCGTGCCCGGCGGCGTAGGTCTGCTGACCGTAGCCATGCTGATGCAGAATGTTGTGCAGGCAGCAGAGGCGCACCTGAAGGCTTAAGGCAATCCTGCCGGGACTCAGTGCGTCTGCAGCAGGATTTTCTTATATATTATAAGCTTTATGTTTTATTGCAGAGGAGAAGAGAGCTCAATGAAAACTGACGTGGAAATCGCGCAGAGCGCACAGATGCAGGACATTCGCCGTATCGCGGAGAAACTTAACATCTCCGAGGACGAACTGGAACTCTACGGTAAGTACAAGGCTAAAATCAGTCTGGAAACCTGGCAGCGTATTAAGGACCGCCCCAATGGCAAACTGGTCCTGGTAACGGCTATCAATCCGACACCGGCTGGCGAAGGCAAAACCACCACCAGCGTGGGACTGGCAGATGCTTTCCATAAACAGGGTAAAAAAGTAGCTGTAGCTTTGCGTGAGCCTTCTTTGGGCCCCTGCTTTGGCTTGAAGGGCGGCGCTGCCGGCGGCGGTTATGCCCAGGTTGTGCCCATGGAAGATATCAACCTGCATTTTACCGGTGACTTCCATGCTATCACCACGGCTCATAATCTGCTGGCGGCGGTAATCGACAATCATATCCAGCAGGGTAATGCTTTGGATATCGATGTGCGCCGTGTTGTCTGGAAACGTGTGCTGGATCTCAATGACCGCGCCCTGCGCCATGTGGTTATCGGTATGGGCGGCAAGGCGCACGGTGTGCCGCGTGAAACCGGCTTTGATATCACCGTGGCGTCAGAAATGATGGCCATTCTCTGTCTGGCCTCTGACCTTGAGGACATGAAAAAACGTCTGGGCGAAATCGTCGTGGCTTACACGCGTGACGGCCGGGCTGTCCGTGCCAAGGAACTCAATGTCACCGGCGCGCTCACGCTGCTGTTTAAAGACGCGATTAAGCCCAACCTCGTGCAGACGTTGGAAGGCACGCCGGCTTTTATCCACGGCGGCCCGTTTGCCAATATCGCTCATGGCTGCAACAGTGTGATGGCTACGAAGTTTGCCTTGAAATTTGCCGATGTCGTGGTGACGGAGGCTGGTTTCGGTGCTGACCTCGGCGCAGAGAAATTCCTCGATATCAAATGCCGGTTTGCCGGCATTCACCCGGACGCCGTAGTCATTGTGGCCACGGTGCGCGCCCTCAAGATGCATGGCGGCATGGATAAGAAAGACCTGGGCAAAGTTGACATGTCAGCTTTGGAACGTGGTATGCAGAATCTCGAAAAGCATATCGAAAACATTCAGAAGTTTGGCCTGCCGGCCGTGGTGGCTATCAATGCGTTCCCCACGGATACCAAGGAAGAACTCGACTTTGTGGAAACAGCCTGCAACAAGCGCGGTGCCGAAGTCGCACTCTCCGAAGTTTGGGCCAAGGGCGGCGAAGGCGGCCTGAAACTGGCCGAAAAGGTAGAGGCGGCTATGGCTAAGCCGAATGATTTCCACTTTATGTACGATACAGAGCAGAGCGTGGAAGAAAAAATCACCGCGGTGGTCAAGGAAATCTACGGCGGCGATGGTGTGGCCTTTACGGCGGCTGCCCAGAAACAGCTGGCCGAAATCAAGGAACTGGGCTTTGATAAAATGCCCGTCTGCATGGCCAAGACGCAGTATTCCCTGTCTGACGACGCCGGCAAAATCGGCCGGCCCACGGGCTTTACCGTAACGGTCAGGGAACTGCGCATTTCTGCTGGTGCCGGCTTTATCGTGGCGCTCACCGGCAATATCCTGACCATGCCCGGCCTGCCCAAACACCCGGCTGCCGAGAATATGGATATTGACAACGAGGGCAAAATAACGGGCCTGTTCTAAAAACATTATAAGTTTTTTTGCATCATATTAGGACACATACAGACATGTGTCCTTTTATTATACGATGAAAAGAGATACAATAAGAACAACAAAAGGCAAATAGGTGTTGCTGTTTATCAGCGGCATAGTATAGGAGGAGAATTATGCAGGCAAAAGAAATACTTTCCCGTGTTGACCACACCTTTTTGAAACAGACGGCCACTTGGGACGACATCAAAAAGATTTGTGAAGAGGCAGCCGCTTATCATACGGCAACGGTTATGGTACCCTCCTGCTTCATCGAGAAGATTCGCCGTGAATATGGCGGCAAGGTCAAGATTGCCACGGTGGTTGGTTTCCCCAACGGCAACTGCAACACGGCCGCCAAGCTTGCGGAAACGGCACAGGCTCTGGCTGACGGTGCTGAAGAAATCGATATGGTTATCAACATCGGCATGTTGAAAGCTGGCGAAACGGAGTACGTCACTGAAGAAATCAAGGCTTTGAAACGTCTTTGCGGTGAACGTGTATTGAAGGTTATTGTTGAAACCTGTTTCCTGACGGAAGCAGAAAAAATCGCGGCCTGCAAATGCGTAACGGAAGCCGGTGCGGACTTCATCAAAACGTCCACGGGCTTTGGCTCCAAGGGCGCAACCCTCGAAGATATCAAACTCTTTAAGGAGCATATCGGTGAAGGCGTACAGATGAAGGCTGCCGGCGGCATTCACACCCGTGAAGAAATGGTAGGTTTTATCGAGGCTGGCTGCACCCGTCTTGGTGCCAGCGCTGCTGTAAATGTATTGAAGGATGAGGTTGATAAGTAATGGGCAAGTTCAAAAGAGCATTTGTTATTGTTTTGGACAGCTACGGTATCGGCAATGAACCGGATGCCGCAGACTTTGGTGATGGTGTTTGCAACACCTTGAAATCCATTGTAGGTTCGGATAAATACGATACGCCGAACATGAAAAAACTGGGCCTGTTCAACATCGATGGTGTTGGCTGCGGTACGCCCGTGGAAAAGCCACTGGGCTCCTTTGCTCGCCTGCGTGAGTTGTCGCGCGGCAAGGATACCACGACGGGCCACTGGGAAATCGCCGGCATTGTGTCCGAGCGTCCGATGCCGACTTATCCGGACGGATTCCCGGCTGACCTTATTGCAAAACTGGAAAAGGCTTTCGGCAAGAAAATCCTCTGCAATAAGCCTTATTCCGGTAC
>JAGAYB010000054.1 GCA_017940705.1 Selenomonas sp.
CGAGGAAGTTGGCCGGTTCGCCGCCATAATGCTTGATGATATCCACCGTAGCCATGGCAAGACCAGCGCCGTTGACCATGCAGGCCACATCGCCGCCGAGGTTTACATAGTTGAGGCCTGCCTGCGCTGCCCGGCGTTCTTTCGGGTCTTCTTCGCTTTCGTCGCGGAGTTCTTCGATATCCGGGTGACGGAACAGTGCGCTGTCATCAAAGTTCAGCTTGGCATCAAGAGCCACCACATCATCTTCTGCCGTAACCACGAGCGGATTGATTTCTGCCAGTGAGCAGTCCTTGCCGATAAAAGCGTTGTACAGGCAGCTCATGAGCTTCACAGCCTTGCGGACTGCCGGCTGGGGAATATTGATGTTGTAGGCCATGCGCGTAGCCTGAAAAGGTGCCAGACCAATCACCGGGTCAATGTATTCCTTGAAAATCTTGTCCGGCATTTCGGCGGCTACCTTTTCAATCTCCATGCCGCCTTCTTCCGAGCCCATCATGACTACACGCGCCGTCTGACGGTCAATGACAAAGGACAGATAATATTCCTTCTTGATATTGGAACCGGCTTCTATCAGGAGGCGGCCAACCTTCTTGCCTTCGGGGCCTGTCTGATGGGTGACGAGGGTCTTGCCCAAAAGCTCCGTGGCGTAGTTTTTCACCTCGTCAAGATTTTTGGCGATTTTCACGCCGCCGGCCTTCCCACGACCGCCAGCGTGAATCTGTGCCTTTACCACCACCACCGGCGTGCCGATTTTTTTGGCGTTTTCCACGGCTTCATCCACCGTAAAAGCCGGCAGTCCCTCAGGAACTGTAACCCCATAGGCCTTCAGAACGGCCTTGCTTTGGTACTCATGAATGTTCATGCTCATGCCTCCCTAAAAATCAAAACTATCTATACATTTATGTATATTCGACATTAGCGCTGTTAATCCTTGGGCTGCAGTACAAATACTGTCTGGGAATGATATTTTTCTCCGGCTTTAATGATGGGCTGGGGAAAATGAGGATTAGCCAAAGAATTGGGGAAATACTGGGTTTCCAGACAGAAGCCGGAGCGCTTCATAAATTCCACGCCCTTTTTCCCCGGCAGTCCGCCGCGTAAAAAGTTGCCCGTATAGAACTGAATCCCCGGCAAGGTGGTATAGCAGGTAAGCGTCAATCCTGACTTGTCAGATTCAGCATAGGCTGCTTTTTTCAGGCCGCCTTTAATGTAATCAATCGGGCAGTGTGGGTCGTAGCCAAACATCCCCGGTTTTGCCTCCACCGCAGCCGGTTCATCACGCAGTACCCAGTTATGGTCGTAACCGCTGCCCATCTGCAGTTCATCAAAATCATCGTCAATATGGGCACCGATTGCCACCGGCTGCCGCAAATCCATCGGTGTGCCCTCTACAGGCAGGATTCTGCCATCCGGCAGGGATTCGCTGTCGGCCCATGTGTATTTATCCGCAAAAATTTGGATTTTCTGGTCGAGAATGGAGGGCGCTTCAAAGCCGTCCAGATTGAAATAGCTGTGGTTGGTCAGATTGCAGATAGTATCCTTATCGCTGACAGCCTCGTACTGAATGGACAGCTCGTTGTCATTGGACAGGGAGTAGATAACCGTCACGTCCATATTGCCGGGATAGCCGCCGTCACCGTCATTGCTGTGATAGGTCAGCTTGACGCCCTCATAGATTTCCTCGGCCTGCCACAACTCGTTATGAAAGCCCTTCGTTCCTCCATGGATGTGGTTCTGCTTCCGGGAGCCGGTATTCAAATCAAGCTGATATTCCTGACCATTGATAACGGCTTTGCCGCCGGCAATACGGTTGGCATGACGCCCTACAACGCCGCCCATGCTGGTGGTATCAGCTTCATAGGCTGCGCCATCCGCGTAGCCCAGCAGCACATCGACGAATTTTGCGTCCTTGCCCATGACGCGCCAGCTCACCAGCCGCGCCCCGTAGGTTGTCACCTTGACTTCCGTGCCCTTCGTATTGCGCAGGGTATAGAGTTCTACGTCACGCCCATCACTGAGTTTGCCAAACGGTTCTTTTTTGATAACTGCCATGAATTTTCCCTCCCAGGATATCGGATAGATAAATTTTTACGGGAATTGCCATGTAATTTGCTATTATTTCGTGCAATTCTATACAAGTTCACTTTACTCTTTATGATTTCTTTTGTCAACCTGCACCGCCCATAATTCACTAAATTCAATTTAATTTATCATTTTTGACAAAGTATGCTATAATATCATTATTGGTTACATATTCATAAATGAAATTATTTTTATATTATTTCAAGGGGGATTATCAATTATGGCAACCGAGAAAAAAGTTTATGTCTTCTTCAACTGTGATGAAGAGAAGACGCAGAAATCCATGAACATCTTCTACAACAACACTGTCTACAACACGACCAAAAAAGGCCGCAAGGAACTTCTGACCAAGGTCGAGGAAGAAATCAAAGCCGGCCGTGTCAACGTGCTTGATGGTAAAATGGATGCGGTCAGCAAGGAAATCACGGATGGCGAGCCCACCAAGGCCAGCCAGTACCTGCAGTACGCTTCCATCGAAAGCCTCAATATTATATAATTGCAGGCTGCATTGCCGAAAATACGCAAGCAAAAGCCCGGATAAACTTTTCCTTCACTTAGACGCTGCGCGTCAAACGTTACGGAAAAGTTCATCCGGGCTTTTCTCTTTGCTTTTATTTACCAGCCAGTTTCTTTACATCTATCTCAGTCAGGCTGTCTACCACTTCATCAGCCAGACTTAAATCCTGTTTGCCGGAATTGGGGTTGCGATAGGCAATGCAGTACATGCCGGCGCGCCTGGCTGCCAGAATTCCGTTGTCCGTATCTTCCAGCACCACGCAGTCCGCAGGCTCTACGCCCAGGCGTTCCGCACTGATGAGATAGATGGCCGGGTTGGGCTTGCTCTCCGGCAGCTCTCCGCCTGACAGAATCGAGGAAAAATACTGCCTGATGCCAAAGCTGTCCAGCACGGTATTCATCACCCGTACATTGGAGGACGTAGCCAGTCCCAAGGGAATACCGGCAGCATGGAGGTCTTTTATCAAAGCCGTACTGCCAGCTACCGGCTCAATTACGCCGCTTTCCAGCACCTCCTGATAACGGGCATGCTTATACGCCGCCATTTCCTCCGGGGTTATATCCTGCCGTCCGCAGGCAGCCAAAGCATCCCGGTAAATCGCCCCGCTGGTGCGGCCCATATAAAGGCTCAAATCCGCTTCGCGGAAAGGCACGCCGAAATGGGCAAAAGTATCCAGCTTCACCCGTGAATGTATCGGCTCACTGTCGATGATGACGCCATCCATATCAAAAATAAACGCTGCTTTTTTTCGCAAGAACTACTCTCCTTTTTGTTTACGCTCAATAAGCCCCATAAAACTTTCTTCATCCAGCGGCTTGGCAAAATAATAGCCCTGAATATCATGACAGCCGATACGCTCCAGAAAATCCACCTGTTCCTGCGTCTCAACACCTTCCACCACGACATCCATGTGGAGACGGCCGCCCAATTCCACGATGGATTCCATAATGGCACCGGCGCGGCTGGACCTGCCGACTTCCCGGACAAAGGCCATGTCGATTTTCAGCACATCAACCGGCAAATCCTTGAGCATGGACAGTGACGAATAGCCGCTGCCAAAATCGTCCATCAGTACGGGGAAGCCATGTCCGCGGAAAGCCCTGACCATGGCAATCAGCTGGTGCGGATTGTCCATGTAAGCACTTTCCGTAATCTCCAGTTTCAGCATCCGCGGTTCGATATCATATTTTTTGACCAGTGCCAGCAGATAATCCATAAAATCG
>JAGAYB010000055.1 GCA_017940705.1 Selenomonas sp.
AAATTTTGGATATTTTTTTGCTAATTCCTGCAATTTATCCTTAAAATATTTGCCTACAGCCTGAACATTTTTGAGGAAGTCTTCCTGCGGTACAGTATCGAGCACCACATTGGCCGCCGCACAGGCCAATGGATTGCCGCCAAAGGTCGTACCGTGGTCGCCGGGCTTAAAGGCTGCCGCCACCTTGTCGGTGACGATAAAGGCTCCGATAGGCACACCGCCTGCCAGCCCCTTGGCCAAGGTTACAATATCCGGCTTGATGCCATAGTTCTCATAGGCGAAGAACTTACCGCTGCGGCCTATGCCTGCCTGGATTTCATCGAGAATCAGCAGGGCACCATGCTGATCGCAAAGTTCTCTGACCTGTTTGAGATAATTACCATCCGGTGTATGAACACCGCCTTCGCCCTGAATGGTTTCGAGCATTACCGCCGCCGTCCTGTCGCTGATTTTGCTTTCCAGTTCGGCAATATCGTTGTAATGCACATAGGTGAAACCTGCGGGCAGCGGCCCTAATCCCTCATGGTAATGCGTCTGCCCCGTAGCCGTCAGCGTGGCAATGGTACGGCCATGAAAGCTGTCCCAGGCGGAAATGATTTCCGTCTTTTCGGGATTGATGCTGTACCCATACTTACGGGCAATCTTGATAGCGCCCTCGTTTGCCTCTGCGCCGGAGTTGGCAAAGAATGCCTTGTCCAGACCGCTGAGCTTGACGAGCTTGGCCGCCGCATCGGCTTGCGGTTTTGTGTAATAAAGATTGGAACAATGAATCAGTTTTCCTGCCTGTTCCTGTACAGCCTGTACCAAAGCTTTATGGTTGTGGCCCAGCACATTTACCGCAATGCCGCCCAAAAAATCCAGATACTTCTTGCCGTTTATGTCCCAAACCTCAGCCCCTTCGCCATGGTCAAGGACGATTTTATAGCGGTTAAAGACCGGCAGATAGCTTTGCTGATCCTCCGCAAAAATTTCCTGTTCCTGCATATTGTGCCTCCTTCGGAACTGTTACAAAATAAATCAGTCATATAGCTTGCCCAAATTTCCATAGGCGTTGTTGTCGTCGGTCGCCATAGCCCCGCTATGACTCCCTCCTCCGCCTAGCCTATGAAAATTTGTTCTGCGCTCTATTGACAGATTTATTTCTGCACAGTTCCTTACCGCACCACCTGAGTACCAATGCCCCGGGAGGTAAAGATTTCCAAAATGATGGAGTGTGCGAGCCGCCCGTCAATGATATGGGTCTTGCCAGCCCCCTGCTCCAATGCTGTCAGGCAGGCTTCCACCTTGGGAATCATGCCTCCGGCGATAATACCGTCTTTTATATATTCTCTGGCCTCCGGCAGGTGCAGTGTAGAAATGAAACTTGACTTGTCATTGAAGTCCTTATATATGCCTTCAATATCCGTCAGCAGCAGCAGTTTTTCTGCCTGCAAAGCCCCGGCGATTTCTGCCGCCACATAATCGGCATTGATGTTGTAACTCTCGCCGCCATCACCGACACCGATAGGCGCGATGACCGGCACATAGCCTTGTTCGAGTAAATCTTCAAGAATGCCCGTGTCTACCTTCTCCACTTCACCGACATAGCCGATATCCACCTTTTTGGTGTCCTCACCTTCATAGACAGTAGCCAGCTTCTTGCGAGCCTTGATAAGACCTGCATCCTTACCGCTGAGCCCCACGGCTCTTACTCCACGGCGGTTCAGGAGATTGACTATCTCAGAATTGACCTTGCCATCCAAGACCATTTCCGCAATTTCAATGGTTTCCGCATCCGTAACCCTGAGCCCGGCCACGAAATCCGATTCCTTGCCGACTTTTTTGAGAAACCCCGTGATATCGGGGCCGCCGCCATGTACGATTACCGGACGGATACCCACGTATTTCATCAGCGCGATATCCTGCATGACCTTTTCTTTGAGGTCTTCGTTAATCATGGCATTGCCACCGTATTTTATGACGATGGTCTTGCCGTAGAACTGCTGGATATAGGGCAGGGCTTCCACCAGGATGGCGGCCTTGTCTTCTGCTGTAAACATAGACCTGCCTCCTTAGGTGTGGTATTCCCCGTTAATCTTCACATATTCGTAGGAGAAGTCACAGCTCCAGATATCCGCTTGCGCCTCACCTTCGCCCATATCGATACCGATCACGATATCATGAGCCTCCATGACCTTCCGCAGTTCTGCTTCGTCATAATCTGCGCCCACGCCATTGACATAAACGGGAATACCGCCGAACTTGACCACGGTTTTCTGCGGATCCATAGGTACACCGGCATAGCCTACGGCACAGATAACGCGGCCCCAGTTGGGGTCTTCACCGAAGAACGCCGTCTTGACGAGCGGACTCTTGGCAACACTCATGCCAATCTGCTTGGCCTCGGCAAAGTTCCTCGCGCCGCTTACGGAAATGGTCAGGAATTTGGTTGCCCCTTCACCATCAGCAGCAATTTTCTTGGCCAGTTCCTGACAGATATTCTGCAGTGTGGCCTTAAAGAGCTTGTAATCTTCATTTTCCTCTGTGATTTTCGCATTGCCTGCGGCACCGTTAGCCAGTACGATAACCATATCATTGGTGCTCATATCGCCGTCAATGGAAATCATATTGAAGGAAACTTCTACGATTTCCGACAAGGCTTTCTGCAGGAGCTTGCTGTCAATAGCCGCATCCGTCGTGATAAAGCAGAGCATCGTAGCCATATTGGGCTGAATCATGCCGGAACCCTTGGCGATAGCACCAAAGCGCACTTCCTTGCCACCCAACGTGATTTCCGTAGCACAGGATTTGGAATAGGTATCCGTGGTGATAATCGCCTTGCCTGCATTTTCACTGCCTTCCGTGGACAATTCCTTGACGGCCTGCTTGATACCTGTTTCCATCTTGTCCATAGGCAGGTTCACGCCGATAACGCCGGTAGAGGCAACCACTACATCATCGGCCTTACAACCTAAAGCCGTGGCTGTGATATCCTGCATGGCAGCGGCATCCTTATCCCCCTGCTCACCTGTGCAGGCATTGGCACAGCCGGCATTGGCCGTAATGGCATGCGCCATGCCCGTAGCCACAACTTTTTTGGAAGCAAACACCGGAGCGGCGGCTACAGCATTTTGCGTAAAGGTACCGGCTATGGCAGCTTCTTTTTCCGTGTAGATAACGGCCAAATCAAGGTTGCCGCTTTTCTTTATGCCGGCCTTGACCCCGGCAGCCTGAAAGCCCTGCGGATAAGTAACTCCGGCTTTTTTATGTGCATCACTAAACATATAGTTTCCTCCTCAGAGTTGTTTTTCGTTTTTATCAGGGATAAAGGGGTACAAAATCCAGCCCCATGCGTTCCTCAAAGCCGCAGGCGATATTGAAATTCTGCACCGCCTGTCCGGCTGCCCCTTTCACCAGATTGTCAATGGCCGAGAGCACAATCACGCGGTCTGTGCGACTGTCCACATGCCAGGCGATATCACAGAAGTTGGAACCACGTACTTCCTTGGTAGAAGGATATGCCCCTTCGCCTAGCAGTCGGATAAAGTATTCCTTGCCATAGAGCTTTTCAAAAGCGGCGCTGACTAAATCCGCAGTTACACCCTCTTTGAGATTGGCGTAACAGGTAGAAAGAATCCCGCGCGACATCGGCACGAGGTGCGGCGTGAAGTTCAGG
>JAGAYB010000056.1 GCA_017940705.1 Selenomonas sp.
ATGTTGTTGACGTTGAAAGCACCGATAGCGTAGCCGCCTTCGTAAGCTTTCTTGAACATTTCTTTAGTTCCAACTAATGGCATTTTTCATTACCCCCTAATGAATCTTGTTCAAATTTTTTGTTGAACCTTATTTATTATATCATAGAAAATACTTCTGGTGTATAGTTCAAGTGAAAAATTTTTCAAACAATAATAATCGGTTCGTATCATTTATAAATCTGCAGTAATGCGAAGAAAATCAGCAGGCGGCTGGGCCGTGATGACGAGATTTTCGCCGGTCATGGGATGACGGAAACTCAGCCGGAAGGCATGGAGCGCCTGACGCTGGATAAAATCCATATTGCCGCCGTATAAATCGTCGCCTAGGAGGGGATGACCAAGGTGGGCCATGTGTACCCGGATTTGATGGGTGCGTCCCGTTTCCAGAGTGAGCTCAAGCAGAGAAAACTCACCGTTATTTTTGATGGTACGATAATGAGTGATGGCCGGTTTCCCCTCAGGGGAGACTTTACGCAGGATGATGCTGGGCAGCGCCCGGGCAATGGGAGCATCAACGGTGCCCTCAGCCGGGGATAGCGTGCCTTTAATAATGGCCAGATACTGCCGGGTGAATTTTTTTTCGCCTTTAGGTGACAGCAGGTATTGCAGCTGAGGTTCCTTGGCAATGAGCACAAGCCCGCTGGTGTCCCTGTCCAGACGGTGGACGGGATGGAAGGCGTGCTCCTCGCCGTGGATGGCATACCAATGCAGTACAGCATTGCCAAGCGTGCCATGATTTTCCTGAGGGACAGGATGTACAAGCTGTCCGGCAGGTTTGTTGACGATGAGAAGCCACTCATCCTCGTAGCGGACATCCAGAGGGATATCTTCGGGGATGATATCGCTGGGGCGCAGAATATTATAGGTGATGATATCGCCGGTTTTGACTTTTGCCAGCGTGGCTTTGCAAAGCTCGCCGTTAATGGCAAAGGTGCCGGAATTTTTTATCCGCTTCCAAATGGTATGGGAAATGCCTTGCTGCGCTTTTAAAAACGCCTTGACGGGCATTGACGTCAAGGCGCTGTCCAGCGTTACTTTTATGTTTGTCATGACGCAGACTCTTCAGCGTCAGGCAGGTCATTTTCTACGGGCTGGTGAATTTTGCCAATGAGCTGGAAGGTCAGAGACAGGATGATGGCAACAACCGTGGCCAGAGACATGCCTTTCAGGGTAACGGTGCCCAAGGTGACGCTGGCAGTGGAAACGCCCAGTCCAAGTACGATGGCCGTGAGCATCAGGTTTATGGGATTGTTGTAGTCGATGTTGCTTTCAGCAAGTACCCGTATACCGGAAGCGGCAATGACACCGAAGAGCAGCAGGGAAACGCCGCCCATAACCGGCGTGGGAATGCTCTGGATAAGAGCCGCCAGCTTGCCCAGACAGGACAGGATGATGGCAAAGACAGCCGCGCCGCCGATAACCCATGTAGAAAATACTTTAGTAATAGCCAGTACGCCGATGTTTTCACCGTAGGTGGTATTGGGGGTAGAGCCGAAGAACCCGGAGATAATAGTAGATATGCCATTGCCGAGAATGGAACGGTCAAGGCCGGGGTCCTTTGTCAGGTCACTGCCGACAATATTGCCGGTGACGATAAGATGCCCCACGTGTTCAGCGATAACCACCAAGGCGGCCGGCAGGATGATGAAAAGGGCATCGGGATTGAATTCGGGAGTGTAGAAGGTGGGCAGGGCAAACCAGGGGGCTCTGGCAACAGTTGACAAGTCAACCATGCCGCAGAAGGCGGCGATGATATAACCGCCGACCACACCCAGCAAAATGGGGATAATGGCCAAAAAACCGCGGCAGGCAACGGAGGCGAAAATCGTGATGGCCAGAGTAGCCAATGAAACGAAAATCGTTGTGTTGTCGCCTTTGCCGGTCAGCCCTGCCATATCAGCGGCGGTGGGCATGAGCTCCAAGCCGATAACCGCCACGATGGCGCCCATAGCGGCCGGGGGGAAGAGAACGTCAATCCACTGGGTGCCCACCAGCCTGACGATGAGGCCTACCAGACAGAAGACAACGCCCACGGCGATGAAACCGCCTAAAGCAGCTTCGTAACTGTATTTTTCCAGTACCAGAAATACCGGGGAGAGAAAGGCAAAGCTGGAACCGAGGTAAGCCGGGATTTTGCCTTTGCACAATGTCAGGTAAAGCAGGGTGCCGATACCGTTGAACAGCAGGACGGTGGCCGGATTCACATGGAAGAGAATCGGCACCAGTACCGTAGAGCCAAACATGGCAAAAAGATGCTGCAGGGATAAGGGCAGGGTGGAGAGCAGTGGCAGACGCTCACTGACGCCAATGGTACGATTTTGCAAAATGATACACTCCTTATAAATGAATAGGTAAAACATATCTGTAATAATATAGCATAAAAGGGACTTATGTCCAATAATTGATTGCTTGCAACTAAAATATGGGATTATTTATCATTTTACATACAAAAATGCGGTAATATACACAAAGTTGTAATGTTAAAATCGGGTTGTGTTTGTTGTAAATGAACAATTTTACATAAAATGTTGAAAATTTATAGACAACCGTCTTTTTTTACGCTATAATGTGTTACGATTAAACAGTTAAACATAGTAAAGTTGCAAAGCTGACGTATGTTTTTCTGATATTTTAGGGGGAGAGTCATGGCACTTATTGTAAAAAAATTCGGTGGCAGCTCCGTAGCGACCACGGAAAAAATCATGAATATTGCCAAGCGCGTGCTGGGCGAAAAGAAGCCAGAGGATAAAGTTGTATTGGTGGTTTCCGCCATGGGCGATACTACGGACGACTTGATTGCCCTGGCTGAAGGTGTTAATAAAAATCCGTATCAGTTCACCCGGGAAATGGATATGCTGCTGACCACCGGTGAGCAACAGTCGGCAGCGCTGATGGCCATGGCCTTTAAGACGCTGGGACAGCCGGCCGTATCCCTGACCGGGCCGATGGCTGGCATGAAAACCAATTCCGTCTACACCAAGGGCCGGATTGTGGATATCACGCCGGAACGTGTACATAAGGAACTGGATAAAGGACAGGTCGTTGTGGTGACAGGTTTTCAGGGCGCAAATGACCTGGGGGATTATGTCACTTTGGGCCGCGGCGGTTCGGATACCTCGGCGGTGGCTTTGGCAGGTGCGCTTAAAGCTGATTCCTGCGAGATTTTTACCGATGTGGACGGCGTGTATTCCGCTGACCCCCGTATCGTGCCGGGCGCACGGAAGATGAACGAGATTACCTATCATGAAATGCTGGAGATGGCGCGTCTGGGCGCTGGCGTTATGCAGCCTCGTTCTGTAGAAATGGGTGAATACTTTGGCATTCCCATTCATGTGCGTTCTACGTTTACCACTGAAGCCGGTACGTTTATAAGGGAGGATTATACGATGGAAGATAAAGATTTCGTGATTCGGGGCGTGGCCCATGATGAAAAAGTAGCTAAGATTGCTGTGCTGGGCATTCCCAATACGCCGGGTATTGCCCATGAGATTTTCTCAGCGCTGGCAGATGCCAATATTGATGTAGATATGATTGTGCAGAGTATCCGCAATATCGAAAAGAACGTTACGGATATGGTATTCACCGTAGCTGCCGGTGACCTGCCTCAGGCCAAGAAAGTCGTTGACGGCGTAGCCGACAAGCTCAGCGCTGTGGCCGTGCTGATTGAAGAGGATGTGGCCAAGGTTTCCATCGTCGGTGCCGGCATGCTGGGCAACCCCGGTACGGCAGCCCGTATGTTTGGTGCTCTGTCTGCAAAGGGCATTAACATTGATATTATCAGCACCTCGGAAATCAGTATTTCCTGCCTGATTAAGGGGGCACAGCTCAAGGAGGCTGTCAATGCCATCCATGATGAATTCTTCCCGAAACAGTAAATGACAAATACAAACCGTCCTTAGGGGCGGTTTTATTTTGTCATATTTTAATATACATTTTTGAAAAAATATTGTATACATACAGTTGTATGGGTAGACAGGACAATAATAAACAGTTATGATATTATCTGTAAAAGAATTACTTGTGTAGTGAATTGGATTTTGTAGATCAGAGGGGAGCGCTTGTTTATGACAATGGCAGCCAGTCATGCAGCCAACAAGAAATTACGGGATGCGATTTTTGGAGCTACTGCGGCCTGCAATAAAGCAGCAGAGCAATATGGCCGGGATAAGGTCGTAAATGCCACCATCGGTATGATGATGGATGATGACGGCCAGATTGCAGTCCTGCCGACCGTGGAGAAGGTTTTCCGCAGCCTCAGCGCAGAGGATTACTTCCGCTATGCGCCCATTGCCGGTGTGCCGGATTATCTGCAGGAAGTGGAAAAGCTGGTTTTTGCCGATAATCGTCCCGAAGGCTTTATTGCCGCCTGCGCTACGGCTGGCGGCACCGGTGCTATCCACCATGCGGTAGCCAATTATGCAGAACGGGGCAATAAAGTGCTGACCTCCGACTGGTTCTGGGGCACATACAATGTAATCTGCAACGAATGTGGCTGCAAGCTGGTAAACTATGCGCTGTTTGATGAGAATAACAACTTCAATATCGCGGCTTATGCCAATAAGGTGTCGGAAATTTATAAGGAACAGGACAGCCTGCTCGTCATCATCAATACGCCGGCCCATAATCCTACGGGCTTCAGCCTGACGGAAGAGGACTGGGACCATGTACTGGCGCTGGCCAAGAAATACGCAGCCCGTGGCAAGAAGATGAGTATTCTGGTCGATATAGCTTATATCGACTTTGCCGGAGAGCAGAATGAGACCCGCCGCTTTATGAAAAAGTTCAGCAATCTGCCGGAAAATGTACTGATTATGGTGGCGTTCTCCATGTCCAAGAGCTATACGACCTATGGTCAGCGCACCGGTGCCTTGCTGGCTGTCTCCTCCAGTGAAAAAGTCATCACGGAATTTAGGGATATCAACAAATATTCCAGCCGGGCAACATGGTCAAATATCAATCGCGGCGCAATGCTGACGCTGGTGAAGATTCAGCAGGATGAGGAGCTGCGCCGTCAGTATGAAAGGGAACGGGAGAACTTTTATCAGACTATCCGTCAAAGGGCACAGGTGTTCATGACGGAGGCCGGGGAATGCGGCCTGCCGGCGCTGCCGTACAATGGCGGTTTCTTCCTGTCCGTCCCGGCAGATGACCCACAGGCTGTATGCAATAAACTTCACGATGATTTGATTTTTGCCGTGCCGCTGAAGGCTGGTGTGCGAATAGCTGCCTGCTGTGTATCGGAGGCGAAGATGCACGGCGTAGCGGAAAAAGTGCTCAAGGCTTTGCAAGCTGTAGAAAACTGGTAATAAAATTTTTGTCAGGAACCAATTCCTCTATTTATTTTAGAAGGGATTGGTTCCTTTTTTCATGCGCTTTGAAATTTGCGGTTGAACAGGTATAGAAATGATGTTATAGTAAAATTGTGTGTATGTGATATTTCTTTCGGGAGGACGCAAAACAATATGTTTAAATTCAAAAAGAAAGACAGTGAGTTCTTTGACCTGTTCGTGGATAGTGCCAGATATTTTTATAAGGGCGCACTGATGATGGACGAGGTCATGCTCGATTATGGCAAGGCCACGGATAAGGTAAAGGAAATCATGGATTTGGAGCATGAAGCCGACAGGATTAACGATGCGATTATCGATAAGCTCAACATGACCTTTATCACTCCCATTGACCGGGAAGATATCTATGCACTGGCTAACGGCCTTGACGATGGCGTGGATTACCTGCAAGGGACGTTGCAGCGCATTGTTATGTATCGTACAGGCAAGGCTATGAACGGGGCAGTATCCCTGACCAAGCTGCTGATTGAAGCTACGGAAGAAATCATTCGCGCTTTCTCCTTGCTGAAGGACATTCGCAAAAATCAGGCGCAGATACTCGATGCCACTCATAAAATCGCTCAGCTGGAGAGTGAAGGCGACAGGGTGTACCGTCATGAGGTTGCTTATCTGTTTGAAAAGGAAAAAGATCCCATTGAGCTGATCAAATGGAAGGATATATTGGAAAAGTTGGAAGACACACTGGATCATTGTGAGAAGATATCTGACATGATTCGAGGAGTGGTAATGAAGTATGCATGAGTTACAGCTGTTAATATTTACCGTCATTGCGCTGGCGCTGCTCTTTGACTTCATCAATGGCTTTCACGATACGGCTAATGCCATAGCTACGGCGGTTTCTACCCGTGCTATTCATCCCAGCTATGCCATTATGATGGCGGCGGTTTTGAACTTTTTGGGCGCCATGTACAGCACGGGTGTTGCCAAGACCATCGGCGCGGATATCGTCAGTTCCGCCCAAATGGTTGATGAGCATGTGCTGATTGCGGCTTTGGCCGGTTCAATTATCTGGAACATCCTGACATGGTGGTTTGCAGTGCCGTCAAGTTCCTCCCATGCTCTGGTCGGCGGTATCATCGGAGCCGTTATGGTATCGGTGGGGGAGCAGGGGCTTAATTTCTGGGGCATAGGCAAGATTGTCATCTCACTTATTGGCTCACCAATTTTGGCTATCTGTACGGGCTGTATTGTCATGCTGCTGCTGTTCCGCATATTCGGCGGTTTCAGTCCTTCGGCTGTCAACCACAAGTTCAAGAAGATGCAGATTCTCTCAGCAGCTATGATGGCCTTTTCCCATGGCTCCAATGATGCCCAGAAGTCAATGGGTATCATCACGCTGGCACTGCTGGCCGGTGGTTACATCGGTGCCTTTGAGGTTCCGACCTATGTCAAGGTCCTCTGTGCGACGGCTATGGCGCTGGGGACGGCTATGGGCGGACGCCGGATCATCAAGACAATTGGCGGCAAGATTTTTAAGCTGGAACCTATTTCCGGCTTTGCGGCAGACTTAAATTCATCAATAGTCATCTTTGGCGCTACGTTGCTGCACCTGCCGGTCAGTACCACGCATGTGGTGTCCGGCTCCATTATGGGCGTAGGAACGGCCAAGCGTCTCAATGCGGTACGCTGGGGTGTGGCTCAGCAGATGGTTATGGCCTGGGTGCTGACAATTCCCTGTACGGCACTGATGGGGGCAGGTATTTATAAACTTGTCTGCTTGTTTATGTAAACGCAAAATTTTCAAACAATTTTATGGCAAAATCGAGGCTCAAGTGTTACAATAGTAGTAATACTTGAGTCTTTTTGTGCAAAGACTCCAATATAAGGAGGTGTCCGGCCATGGGGAAAATGGTTGAATTAAAGGAATTAGCTCAGGCAGCACAAGGAAAGTACAGCAGCGAAATAGTTGCCGGTCTGGTCAACAACGAAATCCGGGATTTGCAAAGCGAAATAGATTCGGATAGCGTCATTTCCTTTATCGAGTTGAACAGTTCCTGGGGCTGGCGTATTTATCGCCGTACCCTGCTTTTTATCATGTTCACCGCAGTTCATGAATTGTACCCTTCGGCGGAAGTGGTGGTGCAGTTCAGCGCCAATAAGGGGCTGTTTTGCGAGCTGCAGCAGTTTAACGGCGGGCTGAACGAATATGAGCTGAGACGTATTGAAGCGCGTATGCGTGAGATAGTCAGTGAGGATTTGCCCATTGTTAAAATGAAGATGGGCAAAGACCAGGCGGTACAGATTTTCAAAAAAAGCCGGCAGATAGAAAAGGCTAATCTGGTGGCATCCTTGAAGATGGACAAGGTCAGCCTGTATCAATGCGGCGACTTTTACGATTATCTCTATGGTGTGATGATAGGCCATACGGGCAGTATGGAGCGCTTTGCCATGGATTTTGAGGCCGGCGGCATTCTGCTGCGGATTCCCGATATGGATACGGGGGGACAGGTACGGGAGCGGCTGCCCCAGCCAAAGCTCAGCCAGATACTGGCAGAGTCGAAGGAATGGGCGGCGGCGCTCAGGTGCAATTTTGTGCCTGATCTGAACAGGATTAACCGCCATGGGGAAATCAGTGAACTCATCCGGGTATCAGAGGCTTTGCAGGAAAAGCGCATTTCCCAGATTGCCGACCATATTGCCGAAAAAAAAGGTTATTTACGCCTGATTTTGATTGCGGGCCCATCATCCTCGGGCAAGAC
>JAGAYB010000057.1 GCA_017940705.1 Selenomonas sp.
CAGCTGGCAGCGGAAATTGTTTGTATTGACATTAAGCCTGAGGTCGCGCATGGGGAAGCGCTGGATGCGGTGCATTCGTTAGCCTGCGCCTATGTGCCGGGGATTCGTGTTTACGCCGGTGATTTTGAAGAATGCCGGGATGCCGATGTGATTATCTGTGATGCCGGACCCAGTATTGTTCCGGGGCAGAAGATGGACAGGCTGATACTGGCAAGGGAAAATATTGCGGTTATCCGCGAGGTTATGCAAAAGGTAACGGCTTTTACCCGGGAAGCGGTATTCATCATGATAACCAATCCTTTGGACATCACGACTTATGTGGCGGCGACGGAGTTTGATTATCCTGCAGGGCGCTTGTTCGGCACAGGCACGACTTTGGAGACCATGCGCTTTAAAAGCATTCTGGGCAAGCATTTTCATGTGGATGCCAGCGATGTGCAGGGTTATATGCTGGGGGAACACGGCAATTCTGCCTTCCCGGCATGGAGCACGGTTAGTATCGGCGGCATACCCTTGGAAAAGCTCGACGCATACTTTGACCATGATGAAGCCTTGGACAAAGATAAAATCGCGCAGGAAGTTGTCAATACAGCTTATGATGTAGTCATGTCGAAGGGCTGGACAAATACAGGCATCGCTATGGGAGCCTGCCGGCTGGCCAAGGCGGTACTCTTTGATGAACGCTGCATCATGCCGGTATCCATGCCGCTGGTGGGCGAGTATGGCCTTGATAATGTGGCCTTGTCCATGCCGAGCATCATTGGCCGTCATGGCGTGGAAAAGCGGATACCGCTGTCATTGGCTCAGGACGAAGAAGCATTGATGAAAAAGAGTGCCGAGAGCATTCAGGCTGTTCTGCGGAGCAATGGGGTTATCGCGTAAAAAAATGTCACGAAATAAACAGAGGGGCTGTGAGACATTCACAGTCTCTTTTTTGCAGCCAAAATTTTTTGTGAGCAATATTGACATAGTGTCATTTTGTCGTTATAATGCAATTAACGTAAGTTACACGATGTCATTTTTATGGTGCTAAATATTCAGGAGGCTGATTATGCCAAAGGTTTCAGAAGAAGTGCTGCTGGCGCGGCGTGAGGAAATAATTGATGCTTGTGCAAAACTCTATGAGACGATGAACTTCAAGGATATCACCCTTAAAGAGATAGGCAAGGTGACAACCTTTAACCGCACTGCCATCTACAATTATTTCAACACCAAGGAAGAAATCTTCCTCGCTCTCATGCAGAGGGAATATGATTTGTGGGTGGCGGATTTGGAAGAACTGCTGAATGCCAACGATACATTGAGCCATGATGAACTGGCAACGGCTTTGTCTCATTCCTTGGAAAAGCGTTCAAGGCTGCTGAAACTGCTGTCCATGAACCATTTTGATATGGAAGGCAACAGCCGTTATGAAAATCTGGTGGAGTTCAAGCGTTCCTATGGCAGGTCCATGGATGCTGTCAGACATTGTCTGGATAAATTCTGCCCGGAAATGAATGAAGTGGCTAAGCAGAGTTTTATCTATGCTTATTTTCCCTTTATCTATGGGATTTATCCCTATGCCGTCGTGACGGAAACGCAGAAAAAGGCGATGGCTGAGGCTGGTGTGGATTACAAATATCTGTCCATCTATGAGATTTCCTATAATTGCCTGCGGAAGTTGTTAGGGAATGGCAATAAATGAATTTTAAGATAGACAAGCTAAATCTGAAATTTATTTATGAACTTTTCCCTTGGGCGTAAGAGGAGGTTTACTGTGAAGAGGCGTGATTTTTTAAAGGCCGGTGTTGGCGGTGCGCTGGCTTTGTGGGGGCTGGCTGAAAAGGTTCAGGAACAGACGGTGCTGGCCGCAGCCGGACGTGAGCAGATGCCTGCCGGGCGCAAGATTGATATTCATGCCCATGCAATCCTGCCGTGTTTTGTGCAGGGGCTGAAAAAATTGGGCATTGACCCTGCAGCTGAGGAAGGCTATCCTTTGCCGTCATGGTCAGAGGAAGCCCATCTGGAATTTATGCGGCAGGCAAATATTGACTTTACGGTGTTATCACCGGCAACGCCGCATATTTATAACGGTGATGAGAAGCTGTCCTGCGAAGTGGCCAGAGAGATAAACGAGGAAACGGCTGCCCTGTGCCGTAAGTACCCGGATAAATTTGGCTTCGTTGCGGCATTGCCCTTCCCGAGCATTGCGGGCAGTCTGGCGGAAATAAGCTATGCCATGGACAAACTGGGGGCTTTGGGCGTAAAGGTTCCCAGCAATGCCGGCGGTATTTATCTGGGGGATGCGCGTTGGGAAAAGATTTTTGCCGAATTGAACCGCCGTAAAGCGCTGGTCATTACGCATCCCAGTCCGGCACGGGAACTGCCGCGCAAGGGCACGGTGACAGGACAGGTGATGGCACTGTTTGAATATCCGGCCGATACCACCAGAGCCATGGTAAATCTGCTGGCCAGCGGCATGCTGGAACGTTATCCGCAGGTACGGCTGGTGGTTCCCCATTGCGGTTCGTTCCTGCCTTATATGAAACAGCGGGCCAAGGCGATGTTTGCCATGCTGGCAGGCATGAAGATGATGCAGCCTGTGGATATGGAAGCAGGCATGAAGCAGCTTTACTATGATTTGGCTGGTGACCCCCTGCCGGAGGCAATGGATATGCTGCTGAAAATTACGGACGAGAGCCATTTGCTGTACGGCAGCGATTTCCCGTATGTTCCGGCCAAGGTTCTGCTGGGGAAGAAGAACGGTTTGGACGATGAACTGGCCAGCCGTCATTGGCTGGCGAAAGTATATTGCCAAAATTCGCAAGAGTTAATCTTTTTAAGTTATTAGTGTGTATGAGGAGAGCGTGAAAATGAAGGTACTGGTTATTCATGGCAGCATGAGAAAAAATGGCAACACGGGGATTTTAGCTGATGAGTTCATCCGTGGTGCGCAGGAAGCCGGTCACGAGGTGGAAAAGGTAGAGCTGCGTGACAAGAAATTCGGTGATTGCTTTGGCTGCCGTGCCTGCCATAATAATGGCGGCAGCTGCGTGCAGAAGGATGATATGGCAGAAGTTTTGGAAAAGGTAAAAGCCGCTGATGTCATCTTATTGGCTTCACCCATGTACTACTTTACATGGACAGGGCTTATGAAA
>JAGAYB010000058.1 GCA_017940705.1 Selenomonas sp.
ACATCCATTCCAACATATACTATACTTTTCATAAGTGACCTCCATTTGTATGCGGTAAATCCTGTTGATTTTGACTTTTACCTATATCATACAGGTAAATCCACGATGCTTGCAATTGGAGGTCACTACATATTATCTGAACTCACGCAGGTTTTGCAGCAGATTCCTGAAGTCCGGCACGTCTATGCGACGACGGCAAACCGTGAACATAATTTCTTTGTGCAGCTCGTGCCGAAAAAGGAGCGCAGCCGCTCGCAAAAGGAAATCATTGCCGAGGTACGCCAGCGGTTCAATGCTATCCCCGGCGTGCGGGCAGATTTTGTGGAAAGTGACGATAAGCCACTGGCGATATCGGTAACGGGACCATCGTCAGCTGAGCTGGTATCGCTGGCCGATGCCGTGCAGCAGGAACTTGAGCAGGTGCCGGGCGTGCAGGACATTGCCTCAACGTATCACGCGGGCTTGCCGAACCTCAATCTGGCCTTGCGCGAAGACCGTGCCAGTGATCTTGGTGTTTCTTCGGCGGCTGTTGGCACGACAATGCAGACACTGCTTTCGGGGGTCACGGTGGGGAAATTTAGCGACAAGGATGAACGTGTCGATATCCGCCTGTGTTTGTATGGTGATGGGCGCAGACGGACGGATATGCTGCGGCAGGTTTATGTGCCGAGTGAGCACCAGGCTATCGGCCGGGCAATGCTTGTACCCCTTTCGCAGGTGGCCAGCTGGCAGTATACAACCAGTGCCAGCGATATCCGCCGCTATGATCGGCAGCGGGAAATCCGGCTGACGGCCAATGTCGAGGGCACCTCAATGGGCGAAGCGAACGAGGTATTTTTTGCGCAGCTGGAGAAAATGGAAGTGCCGGCCGGCTACAAGGTCGGTCAGGCCGGTGCCAGTAACGATATGGATGAGTCCTTTGCCAATATGATTATGGCACTTGGTTTAGCTGTTGCCTTCATCTTTATGATTCTGGCCGCACAATTTGAAAGTTACAGTGAGCCGTTTGCTATCCTGTTCTCTTTGCCGTTGGCGCTGATTGGTGCATTGGCAGGCTTATTTATCACGGGCAGTGAGATAAGCCTTGTCTCGCTTATCGGCATGATGATGCTGATGGGACTGGTTACGAAAAATGCTATCTTGCTGATTGATTTTGCCAAACAGCGCATGCTGCAAGGCCTTAGTTGTCCGGAGGCACTGGTTGAGGCAGGGGAAATACGTTTGCGCCCCATCCTTATGACCAGTATGGCCATCATCTTCGGTATGCTGCCCATTGCCCTGGGGTTGGGACCGGGAGCGGAAACAAGAGCACCTATGGCGCATGCCATCATTGGTGGTGTGCTGACATCGACTCTGTTGACCTTGGTCGTTGTGCCTGTGGTTTATGACTTGATTCATTTATGCAAAAAACAGTGATTTCCGCTTTAATTGCTATTGGCTGGCCGGTCGAATCGCCCAACATGCCTAAACGCAAAACGGTGGATGAACTATTACAAATTATAGAATGAGCAGTAATTTTGTATGAAACAAGAATCTCTGTTGCTGTAGAAGAGGATACGGCAGCCTTTACTAAAATGTTGGACAAGGGAACGAATAATGTGAAAAAAAGGCGCTGTGGATAAAATGCT
Organism: Selenomonas sp.; assembly: GCA_017940705.1. Next base: position 1,629 of record JAGAYB010000058.1, read on the forward strand.
TTCGCATTTCATCACAGCGCCTTTTGACTATAACGAGGCAAGAAAATGTCCCCCACCTCGTTGAAACGCCAAGAGGAAGTTTTGCCTATGGCCAAACTGGAACAACGGCGTTATAAAGAAACGTATAAGGTGAATTTTTAGCTGTTTCCGACATCTCTTTTGCAGTCCGGGAAAGCCCCGTGAAAGGGGGCTTTTTTCATGTTACAATAACAATGAAGTACAAACAATAAGGATTCGAGGAGGAATCATGATGTTTACCATTAAGAAGATTTTGCTGGATTTTATGGAAGAAGCGGCAGGGGTGACGAGCTTTCCCGTGCTTAGCTGGCAGTTTGCCGCAGCAGGAAAGAATTTCCGGCAGAGTGCTTTTCATATACAGGCCGCAGAGCAGGCAGACTTTACGCAGCTGCTTTATGACAGCGGTGAAATGGCAGGCAGGGAATCAAATGGCATCAAGCCGCATGTGAAACTTAAAAGCGGCAGCCGCTACTATGTACGGGTACGGGCAGCTTCCGAGGGGAAGTGGTGCCCATGGTCGGAGCCGGTCAGTTTTCTGACGGGGAATATTGAGGAATCTTGGCAGGGAAAATTCATTTCGGCAGAGACGCCTGCTGACAAGGATAATTCTAAGGGCACATATCTGCGCAAGGAAATCCGTCTGGCTAAAAAAGTCGAACAGGCAGTCATTTATACCACCGCTTTGGGGCTGTACCAGTTTTTTATCAATGGGCAGAGGATTGGCCGGGAGGAACTGACACCGGGATGGACGACCTATCAGAAGCGACTATCGTATCAGACGTATGAGGTGACGGACTACCTGCAAAACGGAGCGAATGTTCTTTTGGCCCATGTGGGTGCCGGCTGGTACAAGGGCATGCTGACCTTCCATCACGTGCGCAATCTCTACGGCGAGCAGACAGCTTTCTTTGGGCAGCTTCATGTACGTTATACAGACGGCACGGAAGAAGTTTTTGCCACGGACGAGAGCTGGCAGGGGGCTGACAGCCCGGTGACTTTTGCCGAAATCTACGGCGGTGAAACCTATGATGCCAGAAAAATCACGCCGGCAGTTAATGCCTGGCATGATGTGCAGGTATTATCCTATCCGCTGTCTAACCTCCAGCCTCAGACGGCATCCCCCATTCGTCTGGCAGGCGAGCTGCCTGTAAAACAAATGCTCATAACACCCAAGGATGAGCGTGTGCTCGATTTTGGGCAGAATATGTCCGGCTGGGTAAAGTTCAAGGTACGGGGCGCGAAGGGAACGCAGGTGAAACTGCACTGCTTTGAAGTCCTGGACAAAGATGGCAATGTCTATCTGGAAAATCTGCGCGAGGCCAAGGAAACCATAACCTATATCAAGGGAACAGATGCGGAGGAAGTGTTTACTCCCCATTTCACCTATCAGGGCTTCCAGTACGCATGGCTGGAAGAATGGCCGGAAGATGCCAAGGCAGAAGATTTCACGGCGCAGGTGCTCCATTCGGATATGCCGCAGACCGGTTCCTTCCATTGCTCGGAAAAACTCATCAATCAGCTGCAGCATAATATCCTCTGGGGCTTAAAGGG
>JAGAYB010000059.1 GCA_017940705.1 Selenomonas sp.
ATAGTAGAGCAGCAGCAGTATCAGCACGGCGAGATTGCTGGCGGTGAAGGTCAGCAGGTAGTAGCCGGGTTTGCTGAAACGTGTTTGCAGGTAGGCTTTGAAGGAAATCACGCTGGCCATGGAGGCGATGATGGTGCCGAGGCCGCCGATGTTTACGCCGAGCAATAGCGGCGTGTAAGCGGTGGTGTAATTGGCCAGCAGAACTGTGGCTGGTACGTTGCTGAGGAGCTGGCTTAAAAGAAGTGATACCCAAAACTCGTGGCCGCTGAGCATTTTGGCCGGCCAGCTTTGGAAAAACTCGATGTGGCTGAGATTGCCAACGCCGATGAACAGCAGGGCAAAGAGCAGTAGAAGTTTGTAGTCCGCTTCTTTGTATAAACGGTGATTAAGCATGGCAATGGCCGGTATTACGATGATGGCCAGCAGGGTGAAGTCAAGGAGATGCACCACATGAAGAAGGCAGAGGGAAAAGAGCAGCAGCATGGGAATGATTTTTCTCCAGGGCAGAGTGTTGTCTGGCTGCTGGGGCAGGGTTACATCGCAGTCGGGGAGGCTGAAGGTAGCCAGATAAATGGCAGCACCGCTTATAAGCACAATGGGGGCGGTGATGGCAAGAAATTCTGATGGTTCAAGGCCGTAGTGGGAATAGATGAACAGGTTTTGCGGATTGCCGATGGGAGTCAGCATACTGCCGAGGTTTGCCGCGATAGTCTGCCAGCAGACAGTGGGCACGATGAGGCGTATCCGCCGGGCCTCGGTAAAGACCATAATAGCCAGGGGGACAAAGATAATAAGGGCGACGTCATTGGTGATGAACATGGAGCTGAAATAGCAGCTGAAGATAAAAAATCTTCCCAAGGGACGGCCGGAGGCGCTGCCATGAAACACCTGCTGAAAAATGGCAGCAAAAAAGCCGCTGAGTCTGAGGCCGGCCACAATGCACATAAGAAAGAGCAGTAGGCCCAGCAGGGGCAGGTTGATGCGCGGTATGATTTCATTTAAACCGGGAGGCGCGATTAGGCTCGTGACCATCGCCAGTAACAAGGCTGCGGTCAGGTCAGGATTCTGGCGCAGCTTTTGGTATATATACATAGGTAAACTCCTTTGTCGTTTCTAATCAAAGACAAAGTATAACATAATTGGTTGCGTATTCACAGGGGGAATGCTAGAATTTATATATCTTGAAAGACTTAATGAATGGTGGTTAAAAATACATGCTGACAGCCAGCGTCTTTGTCAATATTCCTGTAAAAAGCATAGCCAAGGCTTATACCTACAGCGTGCCAGCCGAGCTTTCCTATTTGGAGGCAGGCTGGCGTGTTTTTGTGCCTTTTGGCGGACGCAAGGTCGAGGGCTTTATTGTGGCGGTGGCGGAAAAATCGCCGGAGGAGCTGGGGGATATTAAGTTAAAGCCCATCGAGGCGGCAGTAGACGAAGAGGCCTGGTTTTCGCCCTTGATGCTGCAGGCGGCCAAGTGGCTGGCAGATTTTTATCTGTGTTCGTTTGCGGAAATGATGCGTCTGTTTATGCCGGGGAAAAGTGGTATCAAGATAAATGTCTGTTATCACGCGGTGGCCGGCCAGGAAGAACATGTGCTCTTGCATATGCCGGGCTATAGGGAGATTTATAGCTGTCTGACAAGTAATCCCGGCAGCAGCAAAAATGAAATTGCCAAGGCCGTACCACTGTCTGGTGTTGATTTGTCGCAGGCCTTAGTAAAGCTCTGTCAGTATGGTGTTATCCGCAAGGAATATTTGGCACAGAGCCGGGAAAAGCTGCGTTATGAAAAATATGTCCGGCTAAAGGCGGCCGTTACGCCGGAAATAACGGCGGCGTATAAGCGTAAAAAAGCCCAGTTGCACCTGCTGGAACTATTAGCCGCAGCGGCAGAGGGCACGCTTGACTTTAAGAAACTTAAGGCCTTGCAGGTGTCCACGGCAACGGTAAACAATCTGGCGGCGGCCGGCCTGGTGGAAATCGGGCAAAAACGCGTTCTGCGTGACAGTTATGCCGCCAGTCACAGCCAGCGGCAGGAAGTAGAGCTGACAACTGACCAGCAAACAGCGCTTGCTATGATGGAACCTTATCTGTCAGCCAAGGAATATCATGGTTTTCTGCTTAAAGGGGTTACGGGCAGCGGCAAGACGCAGGTTTATATCGAAATGGCGGCTAAGGTCAGGGCGGCAGGCCGGCAGGTCATCGTATTGGTGCCGGAAATCGCGTTGACAGGTCAGGTAGTGATGGCCTTTAAAGGCTATTTCCCTGATGATATTGTGGTTATGCACAGCCGCCTGTCGCTGGCGGAGCGCAATGATGCGGTGGTCCGGGTGCGCCGGGGCGAGGCTGGTATCGTAATCGGTGCGCGGTCGGCGCTGTTCACGCCCCTTGATAATATCGGGCTGATTATCATGGACGAGGAGCAGGATTCTTCCTATAAGCAGGATGAGTCGCCACGTTATCATGCCAGAGTTGTGGCAGAGGAGCTGGCAAAAATCCATCAGGGGATTTTGTTACTGGGCAGTGCGACACCGGCAATGGAAACCTATTATCGGGCTAAGCAGGGGGAGCTTACTTTGCTGACTATGCCTAAGCGTATCGGCAATATGCCTTTGCCTGTGGTGCAGTGTGTGGATATGCGTCAGGAGCTGCGGATGGGCAATCGTCATATCCTTTCGCAGGCTTTGCGGCAGCTTATTGAGGAAACCATCGGCAAGGGGCAGCAGATTATCATTATGTTGAATCGCCGCGGTTTTTCCACGTTTGTGATGTGCCGTTCCTGCGGTGAGGTCATCAAGTGTAAGCTCTGCGGTTTGCCGCTGGTTTATCACAAAAGCGGGAAACTCTCCTGTCATCACTGTGATGTGACGGAGCAGGTGCCGGACGTGTGTCCGAAATGCAGCAGCCGCTATATCAAATACTTTGGTTCCGGTACGGAAAAACTGGAACAGGAACTTCATCAGCTGGTGCCGTCGGCGCGTGTTATCCGCATGGACAGGGATACTACCAATACGAAGTTTGCGCATCAGGAAATTTTGGACAAGTTCCGCCGTCATGAGTATGATATTTTGCTGGGGACGCAGATGGTGGCCAAGGGGCATGATATTCCCAATGTGACGGCGGTAGGGATAATCAGCGCTGATTCCAGCCTGAACCTGCCGGATTTCCGGGCGGCGGAGCGCTGCTTTATGCTGATTACCCAGACAGCAGGCCGGGCCGGACGGCATGGGACACAGGGCAAAGTCATCATTCAAACCTACAATCCCGAACATTACGCTGTGACCTGTGGCATGGCTCAGGATTATGAGGGCTTTTATGAGCAGGAACTGGCCATGCGGCAAGGGCTCTTTTATCCGCCGTACAGCCGGATTGTGAAACTCCTGTTTCAGCATGAAGAGGAAGCTGCCGCCAGGAGCAGCGCTAAGCAGCTGATAAATGCCTTCAACAGTCATTTCCAAGGACAGCAGGGACAGCTGATTATCGGCCCGTCACCGGCGGTTATTGCCAGACTACGGGGCATCTACCGTTATGTGGTGCTGATAAAGACCACGGATATA